>CAZDAV010000184.1:0-1425 GCA_964503725.1 uncultured Steroidobacteraceae bacterium | reverse complement strand
CCGGCCGGCGCTTGAACATCTCGAGCATCCGATCGGTGACCACGAAGCCGCCCACCACGTTGATGGTGCCCAGGATCACGGCCAGCAGGGCGAGCACGATACGCAGCGGCCCCTCCGCCGAGGCGGCCACCAGCATGGCGCCAACGACGATCACCCCGTGCACCGCGTTAGCGCCGGACATGAGCGGGGTGTGGAGCATGGTCGGGACCTTGGACACGACCTCGTAACCGATGAAGGCTGCGAGCACGAAGACGAAGAGGGCCTGGAGGAGGGCCTCGGTCGGCAGTGTCGTCACCTCGTTCACTTGGCAGCCTCCAGCGCCTTGGCGGTCGCCTCGTGGACGACCTTGCCGCCGTGGGTGATGGTCGCGCCACGCGTGATCTCGTCCTCGAGATCGATCGCCACCGCACCATCCTTGATGAGGTGCTTGAGCAGGGTCTGGATGTTCCGCGCGTACATCTGGGTGGCACTGGCCGGCATCATGCCCGGCAGGTTGGTCAGGCCGATGATCGTGACGCCGTGCTTCACGACCTCCTTGCCCGCCTCGGTCCCCTCGACGTTGCCGCCCGCCTCGGCCGCCATGTCGACGATGACGCTGCCGGGCTTCATGGAGGCGACCATCGCGTCGGTGACCAGGCGCGGGGCGGGGCGTCCGGGGATCAGCGCGGTCGTGATCACGAAGTCGGCTTCCTTGACGCGCTCGGCGATCAGCGCGGCCTGGCGCTTCTTGTAGTCGTCGCTCATCTCGGCCGCATAGCCGCCCGCGGTCTCGGCGTTCGCCTTCTCCTCCTCGGTCATCTCGACCTCGATGAAGGTGGCGCCCAGGCTCTCCACCTGCTCCTTGACGACCGGCCGCACGTCGGTCGCC
The DNA here is from genome assembly GCA_964503725.1 of uncultured Steroidobacteraceae bacterium. GTDB lineage: Bacteria > Chloroflexota > Limnocylindria > QHBO01 > QHBO01 > CF-167. Next base: position 557 of record CAZDAV010000184.1, on the reverse strand, counting down.
TCGACCACCGCGCCAAGGCGCCGGGCGGTGCCGATCGCCATGAGCCCGGCCACGCCGGCACCCATGATGATCCCGCGCGCCGGACGAACCGTGCCCGCGGCGGTGATCAGCAGCGGCATGAACTTGGGCAGCCGATCGGCCGCGAGCAGGACCGCCTTGTAGCCTGCCACGGTGGCCTGGCTGGAGAGGGTGTCCATGCTCTGGGCGCGGGTGATGCGCGGGATGGCATCCATGCTGATCGCGGTGATCCCTGCCTTGGCGAGGCGCTTTGCCAGCGCCGGGTTGGAGAGCGTGCCCAGCGTCCCGATCAGGATCGTGCCTGAATGGAGCATGCCGGTCTCCTCGTCCGACGGCCGGCCGACGCGAACGACCAGGTCGGCCTTGCCATACAGCGCGGCCGCGTCCGGGACGATGGTCGCGCCGGCCTCTCGAAAGGCATCATCGCTGATGAACGAGGCGTCGCCGGCGCCCGATTGCACGAACACCTCGACCCCGTCCGGGATCAGTGCGGCGATGGCCTGCGGAGTCAGCGCGACGCGCGTCTCGCCGGGCGCGGT
>CAZDAV010000183.1:0-2698 GCA_964503725.1 uncultured Steroidobacteraceae bacterium | reverse complement strand
CGTTGTAGTCACCCGGTGACGACGCGCCCATGTCTCACTCACCTCAGGAACTACAACTAGGGGCCGATGGAGGGCCCCAGCAGCAACGGCATCCCGAGTCGCTCGGCGTAGAGCGGTCGCAGCCGATCGGTGCTGTACATGGTCGGCACATGCACGCGGCGCGGGCCGAGCGCCGGGTCCGGCAACGTGGCGTGCGCGTACTTGCCATCACGGATGGCGACCATCCGCCCGTTGACACCACCTGCCAGGAGGTCGACCGCGACGTTCGCGAAGGTGGTGGCGACCATCTGATCGAGCGCGTCGGGGTCGCCGCTGCGCAGGTCATAGGTCAGGTCCGAGTGGACGCTCTCGATGCCCGTTCGCCGCTGCAGCTCCTCGGCCAGGGTCGCGCCGACGTCGACCGGGCGGCGGTGGCCGTACCCGTCCGGCTCCCCGTACTCGCCCAGGGTGGCGCCCGCCCAGGCCGCCCCTTCCGAGGCGATCACCAGCGCGTAGCCACTGGGATTGGCGGCGTGATCCTCGGTCAGGAGCGTCGTCAGTCGATCCAGGTCGAACGGCGCCTCCGGGATGACGCACCGGCTGCTGGTGACATAGGCTGCGTACCACGCCGAATAGCCGCTGTTCCGCCCGAAGATGCGAAAGACGCCGATGCGCTCATGGCTGCCAAGGGTGGTGCGCTGTCGATTGATGAGCTCCTTGGCCCGCGTCACCGCCGTCGAGAAGCCGACGCAGTACTCGGTGCCCTGCACGTCGTTGTCCATGGTCTTGGGGATGGCGACCAGCGGCACCCCTTCGGCGACCAGCCGCCTGGCGTAGCCGAGGGTGTCGTCACCGCCGATCGCCACCAGGTGCGTGAGCTCCAGGCGCGCGATGTTCTCCAGCACGACCGGGGTCAGGTCGAAGCGGTCCTGATCGGTCTGCAGGGAGGCGAGGCGGGACGCATCCAGGTGCGGCGGCAGGCTGTCGCGCCGCATCGCAGCCGGGTTCGTGCGAGAGGTGTGGAGCATCGTCCCGCCGGTGCGGTCGATGGCCCGGGTGTTCTCCCGCGTAAGCGGACGGAGCCAGGACGCGTCGGAGACGCCATCGTGACCGAGGTGGGTGAGACCCATCCAGCCACGGCGGATGCCGAGCGTGTCCCAGCCGAGCTCTCGGCCGCGGTAGACCACGCTCTTGATGATCGAATTGAGCCCCGGCACGTCGCCGCCGCCGGTCAGGATCCCGATCCGCGCCATGGGGACATGATGGCGCGGGCGGCTTGTGTCCGGAGCCATTCTCGGGCACACTACGCATCCCCTCCGCGGCCCACGCGGCGCCCGAGTCAGGATGAGATGACGACCACGACCACAAATGAGCGACGCTACGTAACTTGGCGCCTGCCCGACCGGCAGTTCTCCAAGGTTCACCTCCAGCGCGATCCGGAGCAGACGATCTGCGGCCGGACTCTTCCCCGCGCCACCGGCTCGCCGCAGCCTCCCATTCCGGCGGCAGCGATGTGCCAGGAGTGCGCCGCCTCCGAGGCCTGATCCGGCCCGTCCGCGATCTGATCCCTCCATGTGCGGCCGATTCGCACAGCCCCGCTCCGCCGAGGAGCTGGCGCGCATCTTCCACGCCCGACCCGCGGCTGACCTGGCCGGGGAGCAGTTCAATGTCGCGCCCACCGACGAGGTGGCAGCCGTGGTCGAGCATCACGGCGAGCGGGTGGTCGACGCCTTCCGCTGGGGTCTCGTCCCGTTCTTCGCCAAGGATGCCAAGGGCGGAGCGCGGCTGATCAACGCGCGGGCCGAGACGGTCGAGACGTCGCCCGTCTTCCGGACCGCGTTTCAGCGCCATCGCTGCATCATCCCGGCCGATGCCTTCTACGAGTGGCGCCGGCATCGCGACCCGGCAACCGGCCGCGTGGTCCGCTCCGAGCCGTTCGCGGTGCGCCGCGCCGACGGAGAGCCGCTTGCGCTGGCGGGCCTGTGGTCCAGCTGGCGAGATCCTGAGACGGCGGCGCGCCTCTACACCTGCAGCATCCTGACCACCGATCCGAACGAGCTGGTGGCGCGCATCCATAACCGAATGCCGGTCGTTCTCGATCCGGGCGACTGGGACGCCTGGCTGAGGGAGGCGACGCCCCGAGCCGAGTTGCGCAGCCTCATGCGCCCTGCTCCGGTCGACGGCCTCGACGCGTACGCCGTCTCCCCGGCGGTGAACAACGTGCGAAACGAGGGACCCGAGCTGCTCGTGCCGCTCACGCGCTGGAGCGACGGCCTGTGAAGCTGTCCCTGCCGGCCGACGCGATGCTCGTCCTGATCGGGCCGAGCGGGGCGGGCAAGAGCACGTTCGCGGCGCGGCACTTCGCCCCGACCGAGGTGCCCTCGTCCGATGCCCTGCGGGCGCTGGTCGCCGACGACCCGAACGACCAGTCGGCCACCGATGCCGCGTTCGAGCTGCTGCACACGATCCTGGGGCTGCGGCTGGGGCGTGGGCGGCTGACGGTCGTGGACGCCACCAATGTCGAGGCTTGGGCGCGTGAGCGGCTGTTGGCCGTGGCACGCCGCCATCGCAGGCCCGTGGCAGCGGTCGTCTTCGATCTGCCGCTCAAGGTGTGCCTGGATCGGAACGCCGCCAGGACCGATCGCCGGGTTCCTCCGGCGGCGATCCGGCGGCAGCACGCCCGGATGCGGGCGTCGCTGGAGGGCCTGGCCGCGGAGGG
>CAZDAV010000182.1:0-2729 GCA_964503725.1 uncultured Steroidobacteraceae bacterium | reverse complement strand
CAGGTCGTAGCCGGTCCCATCCTTCGGCAGGTCGGCCGGCGAGAGGTTGATCGTGATGCGACGCGCCGGCAGCTCGAAGCCGCTGTTGCGCAGCGCGCTGCGCACCCGCTCTCGCGCTTCCTGGACCTGGCTCCCCGCCAGGCCAACGATCGTCAGCGCCGGCAGCCCGAAGGCGACGTCGACCTCGACCCGCACCGGCAGGCCATCAACGCCCACGATCGAGGCACTCAACGTCTCGGCCAGCATGGGCACTCCCGCGCCGGGAGGCGGACGGATGAGGTGACTGCGACGAAGTGGCCGGCCGCCCACCTGCTCGCCTCCCAAACTCCGGCGGCGACCGGCTGAGGAGAGGCTAGGCGGCGGCCCTTATCGGCCGGTTAGGTGGCGCTTATCGGTCTGTCGCGGCGACGGGTCTGCCGTGGGAGGCGATCGGTCAGCCCCGGGCGACGGGTCTGCCGTGGGAGGCAACGGCCGCGCCGGTCGCCACCTTGTCGATCGCCCGGGCGAAGTCCAGCACACTCTTGGCGAGCGGCGACTCGGGCCGACTGTCCATGAACGGCTCGCCCGAGTTCAGGGCGCTGATCGCGCCGCGGTACTCGTTGATGATGTGGTAGTCGATCTTGCGGCCGAGCGCCGACTCGGCGTTGCTGATGTTGATGCCGGTATAGGCATTGGACCGATTGAGCACGAGCTGCACCTTGGTCTTCTCGTAGCCCAGGCTGTCCATCGTCTCGAGCACCAGCGGCACGTTCTTCAGGCACGACAGGTCGGCGGTCATGATCACGTAGATCACGTCAGCCTCGTCGAACAGCTGCAGGTTGAAGTCGTCGATCGACTGGGACATGTCGATCAGGGTGTAGTCGTACAGCCGGCGCGCCAGGCCCAGGATGTTGCTGAGGTAGGCCGGCTCCTGGCGTTGCCGCTCCATCACGACGTCGGCAGAGGCCGGAGAGGGTGGCGCCAGCAGCAGCTCGATCCCCGAGCGGTGGCGCACTATCAGCTTGTGGAGGAGATCCGCGTCGAGATCGGGCTCACTCATGGCGTTCACGATCGAGGCGGTGTCAAGGCCAAGGTCCAGGAAGACGCGCAGATCGCCGAACTGGAGGTTGGCGTCGATGAGGGCCGTCCGTCGGCGGAGTTCGCGCGCCAGCGCGATCGCAGTGTTGATGGCGATGGTGGTCGTCCCCACGCCCCCCTTGGCCGGGTAGAAGAGGGCCAGGTGCCCAAGCGTCGCGACCTCCGACCCGCCATGCGGGGCGGTGGCCCCGCCGCGCGCCAGCAGGGCCTTGATGCGCGCCATCAGCTCGAGCGGGTGGAACGGCTTGACGATGTCGTCGTCGGCCCCGGCGCGCAGCCCCCTGACCCGCTGCTCCATGTCCGCCTCGGCGGTCAGCATGATGATCGGGACGCGCCGGCCTTCCTCGGCCGCACGGATCTGCTGGGTGGCGGCGTAGCCGTCCAGCCTCGGCATGGCCACGTCCATCAGGATCAGGTCCGGTTTCGCCTCGAGGGCCATCTCCACCCCGGCCGCACCGTCGGACGCGACGACGACCTCGTAGCCCTCCTGCTTGAGGGCGAAGACGAGCACGCGCTGGATGTTCAGGTCGTCGTCGACGACGAGCACCTTGGTGGTAGCCATGCGGCACCCCGAACGGGAATGAGTTCGGCCGCGATTATACGGGCGACACCCCATCCAGGTGGCGAGCCAGAAATGCCAGGACCCGGCGCTCGTAGACCTCGGGTGCGGCGGCGTGCGCTTCGGCGTGAGCAGCGCCCTCCACCACGAGGAGCTCCTTCGGCTCACCCGCGGCGCGGTACAGGCGCTCCGATTGCTCCGGGCTGACCAGGCGATCCTCCGCCGGCGCGATGAGCAGCAGGCCGCGCGGCGCGATGCGCGAGACCTGGTGGATCGGCGAGCGCAGGCGGACACGCGCCCGAACGCTGGCCGCCGCGACCACAAGCCGGGCGCCGAGTCCCACCAGCGGGAGGCCCGCCCCGTGCATGCGGTTGCCGATCGGGTTGCTCAGCTCGGCGTACGCGGCATCAGCCACCACCGCGGCCACCGGCAGGTCGGGGGCGGCCATGATCGCCACCGAGCCGCCCATGCTGATCCCCATCAGGGCGATCGGGCCATACCCCCGGCCGGCCAGGAAGCTGACTGCGGCAGCGACGTCGCGCTGTTCGAGCGTGCCGAGTGTGATCGGCGCGTCGTCACTGCTGCCGTGACCGCGAAAGTCGAACTGCAGGACGTTGTAACGGCGCTGGAGCCAGGGCACGAAGCCGGCGAGCCACGGCAGGCGGTGCCACGAGAAGCCGTGCATCAGCACGACTGCGGCATGCGTCTCGCGTCCCGCCCCGATGAGCCAGCCGGAGAGCGTGACCCCGTCGTCGGTGGTGAAGCGCACGTCCTCGTAGACCAGGCCAAGGTCGGCCGGCGTGGCCGGGTCACCCTCGGCGGGCAGGAACGGCTTCCGGTCGGGGCGCACGACCCGTCGCGAGCCCTCGACGGTCAGGTAGCCGAGGTACCCGAGCGTGCCAGCGGCCGCGATGCGACCGAGCCAGGCGGCCAGCCCACGGCTTACGCCACGATGGGAGGTCCGGGAGCGGCGGGTCAGGTCTTGCCCGCTCCGTCGCCTGCCTCGCGCGCAGCGCGCATCGCCCCGGCGATCGGCCGCGTCAGCTCGGACAGCTCCATCGGCACGATCCACTTGGTGGAGCTACCGGCGGCA
>CAZDAV010000181.1:1391-2751 GCA_964503725.1 uncultured Steroidobacteraceae bacterium | reverse complement strand
GGGCTGCGAGCCGGCGCCGCTGCTGCTCGGCTTCATCCTCGGGCCGCTCCTCGAGGAAAATCTCCGCCGCGCCATGATCATCTCGCGCGGAGATCCGAGCATTTTCGTGACGCGGCCGATCTCGCTGACTCTCCTGGTCCTGGCTGTCGCCGCCCTCGTGATCACCGTGCTGCCGGCCATCCGCAAGAAGCGCGACGTCGTGTTCGTCAGCTAAGCCGACGCCGGCATTCGCCAACCACTGCACCACTTCACGCTCAAACGGACCACTTAACAGGTCCGTGGTGCGCAGGGTCGGTTGACTACAGCGCTCCGTGGCCGATCAGTCTTCCTTGCCGGACCCGAAGACGATGCGCTCGCCGCCGCGCTCGCCGCGGACCAGGCGTACCAGCCGTGGCAGATAGGGGAGCAGGAGCGCCGCCAGCGCGCAGAGCAGGATGACGAGCGAGATCGGCCGCGTGACGAAGATCGTCAGGTCGCCCTGGCTGGTCGCCATCGCGCGTCGGAATTGCGCCTCCATCAGCGGGCCCAGGATCACGCCGAGGATCATCGGTGCGACCGGGAAGTCGTAGCGACGCATGAAGAAGCCCACAACGCCGATGATGTACATGACCAGCACGTCGATGAGGCTGTTACCGACGCTGTACACGCCCAGCGTGGCGAATACCAGGATGGCGCTGTAGAGCAGGGCGCGCGGGATCGAGAGGATCTTGATCCAGAGCCGGATGAGCGGCAGGTTCAGCACCAGCAGCATCACGTTGCCGATGTAGAGGCTGGCGATGAGGGCCCAAACCAGGTCCGGATGGTTCTGGAAGAGGAGCGGCCCGGGCTGCAGGTTGTAGATCTGGAAGGCGACCAGCATGATCGCCGCCGTGGCCGAGGTCGGGATGCCGAGCGTCAGGAGCGGTACCAGCACCCCGGAGAAGGCCGCGTTGTTGGCCGCCTCCGGGCCGGCGACCCCCTCGATCGCCCCCTTGCCCCACTCGTCCTTGCGCGGGCTGAGGCGCTTCTCGATGGTGTACGACAGGAAGGTCGGGATCTCGGCGCCGCCGGCGGGCAGGCTGCCGATCGGAAAGCCGATCGCCGTCCCGCGCAGCCACGGTCTCCACGATCGGCCCCACTCCTCGCGGTTCATGAGCAGCCGGCCGCGCACTGGCACGATCTCCTCGCGGTCGTGGCGCAGCCGGCTGGCGACGTAGAGCGCCTCGCCGACGGCGAAGAGACCGACCGCCACGACCACGACGTCGACCCCGTTCAGCAGCTGCGGGACCCCGAAGGTGAAGCGCGCCTGGCCGGTCAGGGCGTCGATTCCGATCAGGCCGATGAAGAGGCCGCCGAAGAGGCTGATCAGCCCGCGCAGCAG
>CAZDAV010000181.1:0-1291 GCA_964503725.1 uncultured Steroidobacteraceae bacterium | reverse complement strand
GCCGACTCACCGGGCGTGTTCAGCAGGATCGAGGTGGTCGACCCGCCGTACATGCCGCCGTAGTAGATCCCGGCGAACATGATGAAGGCAGCGGTCGGCTCGAAGTTCAGGGTGATCGGCAGCAGCAGTGCCATCGTCACCGCCGGACCGATGCCGGGCAGCACCCCGACGAGCGTGCCGAGGGTGACCCCGAGCGCGGCGAAGAGCAGGTACTCGGGCCGCAGCGCAGTGCCGAAGCCGCCGAGCAGGCTACCCAGGACCTCCATCGGCTACAGGACTGGGGCCAGAATGCCCTGGGGCAGCCGGATCCCGAGGAATGCCGTGAAGCCGAAGTAGATGACCAGCGCCAGGCCGACGGCGATCACGGCGTCGCGCAGCGGGTGGGTGCTGCCCAGGATCCGAGACGAGATCGGGAGGAGCAGGGCCGTCGCCACGATGTAGCCGAGTGGCGCCAGCGCGACCGCGTAGCCGACGAGGAGCACGGCGAGCAGCAAGACGGTCGGCCAGTGCGTCATCGCCTCCTCGGCACCGGACGCCTCGGCAAGGTCCTCGTCCGGCAGGGCGGTGGTCCGCACCGCGAAGATCACCCCGAGCAGCAGCAGGCAGACCGACACGGCGATCGGAGCAATGCTCGGGCCCACCACGCTGTAGCCGTGCGTCGCGCCGATCTGGAACGAGTGATAGATGAGGAACGCGCCGCCGGCGATCAGCAACGCCGCGATGATGCGCGGACCGACGAACGAGGGGGCGGCCCTGCGGTCGCCCCCTCCCCCTGCCTCCGCGCCGGCCATCAGATCAGGCCGATGTCGCGCAGGACCTGCTCCACTCGCGTCTGCTCTTGAGCAAGGAAGTCCCCGTACTCGTCACCGGTCTTCAGTAAATCGGTCCAGCCGTTGGATGTCAGGGCCTCCTGCCAGGCGTCACTGTCGTGCATCTTCTCGATCATGCCGACGATCGCATCGCGGTCCGCGTCGCTGATCTCGGGTGGCGCCATCACGCCGCGCCAGTTCGAGATGACCACGTCGTAGCCGGCATCGGTGACGGTCGGTGAGTCGACCCCCTCGACCGGCTTGTCGCTCGTCACCGCCAGGTAGCGCAGGTCGCCCGCCTCCACCGAGGCGGCGAATTCGGAGATGCCAGACACGCCGGCGATTACGCCGCCGGACAGCAGCGCCGGCAGCAGCTCGCCGCCGCCCGCATGTGCGATGTAGTTGATCCCGCCCGGATCGACGCCCGCCGCCTTGGCCAGCAGCGCGACCACCATGTGGTCGGTGCCGCCCGCCGAGCCGCC
>CAZDAV010000180.1:0-2768 GCA_964503725.1 uncultured Steroidobacteraceae bacterium | reverse complement strand
GGAGCTGGTACCCGACGCCGTGTTCCTGCAGCCAATCCATGAGTGCCGGATATGGTCCGGCGGCCGCGCGTGTGGTCTCCATCTGTCGGGCCTCCTCGAACGTGGTGGCCGCCTGTAATCTCGGTCGGGCATCCGAAGCCGGCGCACGGCCACGACAACGAGGCTCGGGCCGGAGGCACATGCCCGGCTAGTGCCATCCGGCCAGATCCGGCAGGCCGGTTGCCCTGACTTGGCGGTCGGGCCACGTCCATACCCTGGCCATCCGCCCGTGCGGCGGGACATCGGTGTGGCCGGGCGTGGCAGGTTCATATGCCGACGCCGTTTGGCCCACGCCGACCGGGCCGCACGGCACTGGCCGGGACCCAGGCATGCCGTGCGAAACCTGTCGCAGCGCCGAGACGGACGATCAACGCTGCTGCGTAGGACCAGTTCGATGCCCACCATCACCATCCGATACCGCGAGGAGATGCGATGACCACCCAGACGCCCGCCAAGCCATCCCAGGCTACGAGCACCCAAACCGCCGACGCGCAGGCCCACCTGCTGGCCGACACCTACACCCTCTACCTCAAGACCCATGGCTACCACTGGAACGTGATCGGCCCGCACTTCCCAGCGCTGCACGCGCTGTTCGAGGCGCAGTACATCGAGCTTCGTGAGGCAGTCGATGAGATCGCCGAGCGGATCCGCGCCCTGGGACCGCTGGCCCCCGGCTCGTACCGCCAGCTGGCACGGCTGACCAGCATCGCCGAGGACGAGGGCGCGCCAGAAGCCCTGGAGATGGTGCGCCAACTGGCTGCCGACCACGCGACGCTGATCGCCACTGCCCGCACCGTCCTGAAGGCGGCCGAGGCGGCTGGTGATGCGGCGACGATCGACCTCGCCACCCGGCGCATCGCGATCCACGAGAAGACGCGCTGGATGCTGCGCGCCACCGCGGAGGGAGGTGCGTGATGGATACCTCCCTGGGGATCATGGAGGCCACCTGCCAGGCGCTCGTGGCGCCTGGCAAGGGCATCCTGGCCGCCGACGAGTCGAGCGGCACCATCGAGAAGCGCTTCCGGTCGGTCGGCATCGAGTCGACCGTTGAGAACCGCCGCGCCTACCGCAACCTGCTGTTCACCGCGCCGGGCGTCGAGGATCACATCAGCGGAGTCATCCTGTTCGACGAGACGATCCGCCACGCCACCGACGACGGGACGCCGTTCGCCGAGCTGCTGACGGGGCGTGGGTTGGTCCCGGGGATCAAGGTTGATCGCGGCGCCAAGCCGCTGGCCGGCGCGCCGGACGAGAAGGTCACTGAGGGCCTCGACGGCCTGCGTGAGCGGCTTGCCGGGTACCGCGAGCTCGGCGCGCGGTTCACGAAATGGCGGGCGGTTCTCGCCATCGGACCGGGGCTGCCGAGCGACTATGCGATCCGGGTCAACGCACAGGCGCTGGCCCGGTTCGCCGCCCTGTCCCAGGAGCAGGGCCTGGTGCCGATCGTCGAGCCCGAGGTCCTCATGGACGGCAGCCACACGATCGAGCGCAGCTATGCCACGACGAGACGCACGCTCCAAGCCGTGGTCACCGAGCTTTACGAGCACGGGGTCCGGCTCGAGGGCATTCTGCTGAAGCCAAACATGGTCCTGTCCGGCTACGAGTGTCCGGAGCAGGCGACGCACGAGGAAGTCGCCGACTGGACGATCCGTGCCATGCGGCATCACGTGCCGGCAGCGGTGCCCAGCGTCGTCTTCTTGTCCGGCGGCCAGACCGACGAGGACGCTGCCTCCAACCTCGACGCGCTGAACCGCATCGGCGGACAGCCGTGGCAGCTCTCATTCTCGTTCGGCCGAGCCCTGCAGGCCGCGGCGCTCAAGGCCTGGGCTGGAGATCCGGCCAACGTCCTGGCCGCGCAGCGCACCTTCGCACGCCGCGCCGCGGAAACCAGTGCGGCGCGCAGCGGGCGATACTCGCCACAGGCTGCGCCAATTGTGGCCGGGTGATCGGAGGGGATCAGGAGTGGACCCGCCACGCCGCGAGCGAGCGGTGGTGTCGCGCCGCCCGACGAACGGCAGCTGATCCTGGCTCCGTCACGGCGAGAGCACGTGGGACCGCAATAACCAGTTCACGGGCTGGACGGATGTCGACCTCTCGGCGGCCGGCATCGCCGAGGCCCAGGCGGCCGCGCGGCTACTGATCGACGACGCCGCTCACCGGCCGAGGCTCAGCCGGCATGCCGAGGCGAACGTCCGAACCGGTCCGGATCTGGGAGCGCTGCCCGAATGAAGGACAGCGGATCGGACCCTCGGCCGCAGGAGGCGTCCGGCGGTCGAGGGGTCGCCCTAGTCCTTCGGCGCCGCCATTTGCTCCTCCCGGTCGGCGTCACGATCGGAGTGCACCTCGTCCTCCTGGCTGCCCAAGGCGCGGCCGCGGCGCTCACCGGCAGCGTCGCTATCGGGGCCAACGCGCTCCACGTCGGGGTCGACACCGTGATCCATCGAGCTCGACGATGGCGGCGCCGTACGCGTTGCGTGTCGCCGGCGTCCGGCGGTCGGCCGCCAGGTGGCGGATGAAGGAGCGCCGCAGGTGAAGCAGTTCGCTGTCGTTGGCGCCGAGGAAGTTGCTGGCCGGCGAGTTCGTCATCGGACTCCTCCAATTATCGACTCTTCGAGCGCTGTGCTACCGGAGTTGCCGGAGTTATCGACTGTCGGTATCCTCGGAGGGTGTTCATTCGATAGGCCCCTTGTCGATCTGAGCACGAATCGCGTGGCGGAGTAGCTCAGTGG
>CAZDAV010000179.1:0-2769 GCA_964503725.1 uncultured Steroidobacteraceae bacterium | reverse complement strand
AGGACCACGGCCAGCACGGCGAGGAGCCAGATCCACCATGGCTGTCCCTCGCTTCGGGTCTCTTCGTATCGTGAGACCGGCCGCCGGGGTGGACCGCCGCCGGCATCGCCGGGCGGCATACCGGAGATCACCGCGCGGTCGGATGGGAGGGTCACCCGCGGCGGGACGTAGATGGTCGGTTCTCCGGCTGGGGGGATGGGAACCGGAACGACGACTGGTGCGGCGGCGCCAACGGCGTCCGGTTCCCTCTGCCAGACGCGCAACGCCTCGGCGAAGGCACCGGCGTCGGGGAAGCGGTTGGCCGGGTCGCGCTCCAGCGCGCGCATCACGATCGCCGACAGGCCGGCCGGAACTGCGCCGTGGGCGGTGGGCGGCAGCGGGTCCTCGGTGAGGCGCTTGAGGGCGACGCCCGCGGCCGAGTCGCCTTCGAACGGCCGCCGCCCGGTGAGCATCTCGTACAGCACGATCCCGAGCGCATAGACGTCCGATTGCCCGGTCACCTCGTCGCCGCGCGCCTGCTCCGGGCTGAAGTAGTGGACCGAACCGAGGGTGGTGCCGGTGACCGTCATGGATGCCTCAGCCACCGCCCGCGCGATGCCGAAGTCGGTCACCTTCACGTCGTGATCGATCAGGATGTTGCCCGGCTTCACGTCGCGATGGACGATCCCGCGCCGGTGCGCCGCCTCCAACGCGGACGCCACGCCGAGCGCGATGCGCACGGCGTCATCGGTCTCCAGATGGCCCCGCTGGCGCAGCAGGGCGGCGAGGTCGTCGCCGTCGATGAGCTGCATGACGATGAACTGGCCGCCGGTGTCGTTATCGGTCCCGTAGTCGTAGACCGACACGATGTTGGGGTGCGAGAGCGACCCCGCCGAGCGGGCCTCCTGCTTGAAGCGGGCGGCGAAGCCCGCATCGTTGCTGAACTGCGGCCGCAGCAGCTTGACGGCCACCTCGCGGTCCAGCTGCTCGTCCATGGCGCGCCACAGGGTCGCCATCCCGCCCTCGCCGAGGGGTGCGATGACCCGATAGCGCCCGCCGATGAGCTTGCCGATCATCTCCACAGCGGGCTAGTCTCGCAGGTCGAGGCCGCGCACGTAAGCGCGCACCTCGTCGGCCACGTCGGAGTCGAGTGACATGGCGATGTTGGCCTGCAGCCATCCGAGCCGCGTGCCGGCGTCGTGGCGCACTCCCTCGAACTGGTAGCCGAAGACCGGCTGTTCCGCCGACAGGGCGCGGATGGCGTCGGTGAGCTGGATCTCGCCCCCGGCGCCGCGCTGGGTCGTCTCGAGCTTGTCGAAGATCTTGGGGGAGAGGATGTAGCGGCCGAGGACCGCCAGGTCCGAGGGTGCATCGGCGACCGACGGCTTCTCGACGAGGTCGCTGATCTCGACCAGCCGTCCCTCCTCGCGGTGCGGGGCGACGATCCCGTAGCGGCCGACGTCGTCGCGCGGCACGCGCTGGAGGGCGATCACCGATCCACGGTGCGCGTGATGCTGATCGATCAGCTGCTGGGTGACCGGCTTGCCTCCCGGGTTGAGCATGATGTCGTCCGAGAGGAGCACGGCGAATGGCTCGTCGCCGACCAGCTCCTTGGCCATCAACACGGCATGGCCAAGGCCGAGCTGCTCCTTCTGGTGGACGAAGGCAATGGTGCCGATCTCCGAGATGCGACGAACCGCGCGCAGCATCTCGATGTCGCCGCGGTCCTCCAGCCAGCGCTCCAGGGCCGGGTCCGAGTCGAAATGCTCCTCGATCGTGCTCCGCCCGCTGGCGATGACGATGATGATCTGCTCGATCCCCGAGGCGACCGCCTCCTCGACCGCGTACTGGATGATCGGTCGGTCGACGAGCGGGATCATCTCCTTGGGGATGGCCTTGGTCGCCGGCAGGAAGCGGGTGCCGAATCCGGCCGCCGGAAGGACGGCCTTTCTGACGCGCACGGTGATCGGATCTCCAGAGAGCGGGTTGTCGGTGTGCAGCCGGGCGGGCGGTTCTCAGGCTGCGCCGATGCGAGGATGCCTCACGGGGAGAGGAGTATAGCAACGGCCCGGCGGAGCGCCGCGCCCGGCGGCCCGGGTCGTTCGCGCCATCCGCCGGGTCGCCGACGCTACAATCGCGACCCGATGATCAAGTCCCTGGTCCGCACCCTCAAGGGCCCGAGCCGCGACCCGCGCATGGCGTATATCTGCCGGCCGATGCCGCGCGACCTTCCCGATGAGCAGGTGGTCGCGGCCCTGGAGATCGCGCTCGCGGCGAGCGCCAATCCGGACGACCTGGTCGAGACGCTGCCACCGGCCCTGCGGCAGGTGACCGGGCGCACCTTCTCGGTCCTCGACCGATCGACCGGCGACGTGACGGGGGCGTTTCGACGGTCGCAGGTGATGATCCGCGATGGCGAGGTCGGGCTCTGGCCCGGCTACGCGGCGCGTGCATACCCGTTGCTTGCCCCGAGCGATTCGTCAGAGAAGACCCGTGTCGCGATCATCGCGGCGGATGGGACCGACGCGGACGACTCGCCCACCAATCCCGCCGGCAAGGCCGGCTGGGCACCGCCGCCGCCGGTTGACCGGTCAGACGAGAGCGCGTAGTTGGGGCGCCAGAACGTGCCGCGCGACCAGTGGCTGGAGATGGGCGCTGAGTGCCCGCGCTGCGGCGAGCGGATCTCGGAGGCGATGGTCTACTCGTGGCGTCCGGTGCCCGATGACCCCAAGCTGTTGCTGCTCTACTGCCCCGACTGCGGGGACCGGGTCGAGATCAACCACGTCTGAC
>CAZDAV010000178.1:0-2772 GCA_964503725.1 uncultured Steroidobacteraceae bacterium | reverse complement strand
GCCGACCGAGCCGGCCGCCAGCCCGATCGAGGTCCCGAACAGCGGGAAGAGGCCGGTCACCGCGCCCCACGGCAGCCCGATCCCGAATGCTGCCACCCAGCAGCCGACGATCACCCGATCGCGCGCGACGCCGGCGATCATGGCGGGAAGGGCACGCATGTCGATCCGGGTGCGGATCGAGCCGCTCAGCAGGATCGGCCCGATGAGGGCGGCGACGGCCAGCAGCGTGGCCACGAGGTAGGTGGGCACGATCCCAAGGTGCTCCCATACCAGTCCGCCAACTGCCGGCCCGGATGCGACGCCGGCGTGGGTGCCGAGGGTCAGCCAGCCGAAGGCGGAGCCGCGCCGCGCCTCATGGGCGCTGCCGGCCACGTACGCGCCGATGGCCGGCAGGAAGAGCGATGAGGTGAGCCCCGACAGGATCGCCCAGGCATACAGCGGGGCGGTCGTGTGGCTGGCCTGGGCGAGCAGCGGCACGAGGTTGACGAGCACGCTGCCCACCACCGCCACGGTCAGCGTGCGGCGCGTGCCCCAGGCATCGGCGACGGCACCGAACGGGAGCGAAAAGAGGGCACCCAGCCCGAAGCGCACCGCGGCGATGGTGCCGGCCTCGGTCAGCGAGCCGCCCAGCGCGTCGACGTGGAGTGGAATGGCCACCCCGGAGGCCCATTGCCCCAGGGTGAACGTGAAGGTCGCCAGGTAGGCCGGCCAGAGCGGCCTCCCGAGCGAGCGTCCGCTCACACCCGGCGCATGCCGTCGAGCAGGGCGAGCGCGTTGGCGCCCAGCGCGTCGACGGCGTACCCACCCTCCTGCAGGACGATCATCGGCAGCCCCACGCCACGCACCATGCGCCCGATCTCCGCGTAGTCCGGGGTGCGCAGCGCAAGGTCACCGATCGGGTCGTGCTCGAAGGTGTCGAAGCCGGCGGAGATGACGAGCGGAGCGTCGGGGGCGAAGGCCTCGACCATGGCCAGCGCCTCAGCCAGGGCGGCCGCGTAGGCATCCAGCCCGGTCCCCGCGGGGAGTGGCCAGTTGCGCGTGAGGCCGGCACCCTCCCCGCTCCCCGTCTCGGCGGCATAACCGGAGAAGTAGGGGTATGCGCGCGCCGGGTCGCCATGCAGGGAGAGGTAGAGGACGTCGTCGCGCTCCCAGAAGATCTGCTGCGTCCCGTTGCCATGGTGAAAGTCGATGTCCAGGATCGCGACCCGTCGAGCGTCGCCCGCCCGCAACAGCCACTCCGCCACGATCGCCGCATTGTTGAAGTAGCAGTAGCCGCCCAGCATCCCGCGCGTGGCATGGTGCCCCGGCGGCCGGCACAGGCCATAGGCGAGCGCCGCCCCTCCCACGACCTGCTCGGCAGCAGTGATCGCGACGTCGACCGCCGCTCGCGCCGCGCTCCACGTTCCGGCCACGATCGGGGTGGCGGTGTCGAACAGGTAGGCGCCCAGGCGCTGGTGCCGCCCCACTGGCAGTCCGCCCAGGGTCATCGGTCCCGCATAGGCGGCCAGCAGGAAGGTGTCCGGGATCCAGGCCCGCGAGCCGTCGGTTGCGCCGGCGGCGAGCGCATCGGTCCATGCGTGCTCGAAGACGTCAACCAGGTCCGCGTCGTGGACCGCCAGGATCGGCTCGCGCCCGTGCTCGGTTGGCGCCTCGAAGGCGAATCCCCCGTCCGACTGCAGCGCAGCCTCGATGGCCACCGCGCGGTCCGGCGACTCGTAACACGGGATCTCGCGCCCCCCGGCAAGCTCGATCAGCCCGGTATGAGCGAGGTGCGCATCCGAGCGGATGACGTGGACCGGTGCAGCCACTCGGCTACTGGACCGTGGAGCCGGTCCCCCAGCGGGCCAGCTCGGCCTCCAGGTCGAGCGGCATGAGGACGCCCGAGTCGGCGAGGTCGCCCCACGCCTCGCGCGGGACCTGCCACATGATCTCGAACTCGTTGCCGTCCGGATCGCGGCCGTAGAGGGATTTGCTGACGCCGTGGTCCGTGGCGCCGGAGAGGGCGCCCGCCTCGGTGAGCGCCTTCGCCGCCACCGCCAGGTCCTCGATCGTCCCGACCTCCCAGGCAAGGTGGTAGAGCCCCACCGAGCCGCGCGGCGGTCGGGGCGCGGCAGCGCCGACCTCGAACAGGCCGAGATCGTGGTGGTTGCCGCCGGACGGCGAGCGCATGAACGCGGCGCGCATGCCGGCCGGCCGCTCCAGCTCCTCGAAGCCGAAGACGCGGTGATAGAACTCGGCCGCGGCGTCGGCGTCGCGGACCCACAGGACGGCGTGATTGAGCCGGGTGATGTTCATGGGAGCGGGTCTCCTCGGCCGCCGCGGCGGCATCGGTCTTGTTGCTGGGGCGTTGAGTCTAGCGCGGCATTGCGCGCCCTAGAATGGGCGGACCGTGTACTACCTCCAGCGCGGCGCCGTGCCGCACAAGCGCCACACGCAGTTCCGCAAGCCGGACGGCAGCCTGTACGCGGAGGAGCTGTTCGGCGTCGAGGGCTTCTCCGGCAAGGCGAGCCTCCTCTACCACCACACGCCGCCCACCCAGACGCACCGCATCGAGAAGGTCCGGGACGTCTCGCTGGAGCCCTGGACCGATGACGAGGCCGGACCCCACCGCCACCACCTGGTCAACTCGGCCGGCGTGCCGACCGCCGGCGATGCGGTCAGCGGCCGCATCCCGCTCTTCTACAACGCCGACGTCACCTTCGGCGTCGTGCGTCCCGCGGCCGCCATGGACCACTTCTATCGCAACGGCGAGATGGACGAGATGTACTTCGT
>CAZDAV010000177.1:0-2783 GCA_964503725.1 uncultured Steroidobacteraceae bacterium | reverse complement strand
AGTAGTCGGAGTTCATGATCCGCGTCACGCCGGCCTCGAGGTCGACGGCGATCAGCCGCTTGTCGGGGTAGCCGGGCATCGGCAGGTTCGGGGTGTAGATCAGCGACAGCTCGGGCAGCCACTCCTCGGCCGGCGCGTCGGGCGAAAAGAAGAGCTGCTGCTGCATGCCGGCGATGTTGGCGTTCGCCTCCTCGATGTAGAGGCGAACACGTGATCGCTGCTCTGGGTCGTTGCCAATGTACCCGTCGATCACCAGCATCGGCTGCTCGGCCACGTAGGCGTCCTGGAGCGCCGCGATGCGCGCCCCCTCGGCACGAGTGATCGCCTTGCCGGTCGTCTCGGCGGAGTTGTCGGTGACCAGGTAGGTCGAGGCCGAGGATCGGCTGACGACCCGCGTCTGGACGTTGTAGTTGCCGAAGCTCGTGCGCTTTGCCTGGGGCATGAGGCTCGTCAGCTGCTGGAGCTCGGCGGCGGACGGGTTGAGCTTGAGGGATCGCGCGGGGGGAAGCCGGCGGCCGTTCGGCCCCATCGGCGCATTGGTGGTGGGGCGCTCGGCGAGCGTGCTCATCGGGTGCGGCAATCTCCTTTTGGATGGTCAGCGGGCGCGCGGCCGGGCGGGCGCCCGACAGGGGTGTTCGGCGTCATGGTAGCAACTCCACGCGCCTCCGAGTCCAGTCACGGGGCCGGCAGCGTGAGCTGCCACAGGTCGCCGAAGGCGCTCGGTCCACTGCGGCCGCCGAAGAGGAGCATCCGTCCGCGTGCCGGATCGGCGATCAGCTCCGCGCCGGCGCGGCCCTGGGGCCCGGTACCGCTGCTCGCCAGCGGCGTCGCCGCGCCATCGGCATCCGCGAGCCACCAGGCGTCGGCCAGGTACCCGCCGTCGAGTGCCTGTCCGCCGAAGATCAGCGTCGCTGCTCCCCAGCGCGCCGAGGCGTACAGGTTGCGGGCCGGAGGCAGCCCTGCCGGAGCGAGCTGCTCCCAGCGGTTGGTCCCCGGTCGCGGCCCGATCGTCAGCCGCCACTCGTCGCCCAGCGACGTCACCCCGGTTGTCTGCCCAGCGTAGAGGACGAAGGCGTCGGCATCGGTCCACCAGCAGGCGTGCAGGCAGCGCTCGCGAGGCGCGTCTGCGACGGGGGTCTCATCGGTCCAGGTGCTGCTCTCGAAGTCGTAGGCACGCGTATCGGCGAAGCGAGCGCCCTCGCTGGTGAAGCCGTGGCTGATCCAGAGCCTGCCGTCAGGACCGATGGCGGCGCAGCTGCCATAGCGCGGGACGGGGCGTGCGCCGCCGCCGGGCAGTTCGCGCCACGCGTTCGCGGCGGGGTCGAAGGCCCACAGGTCGTTGAAGAAGTCGGCGCCGGATTGGCCGGCGAAGACGACCAGGCCGATCCCCACGGCCCACGCCGCGTTGTGCCCGAAGCGGGCCGGAGGCCCCGCTCCGGCGTCGGTGACCTGGGTCCAGGCATCGGTCGCCAGGTCATAGGCCCAGAGGTCGTCGAAGTCGATAGCGTCGTCGCGACCGCCGAAGAGGTACGCGGTGGCCCCGTCGGGCGTCACCGTCCAGGTGTGGTCCTCGCGAGGAGGAG
This sequence comes from uncultured Steroidobacteraceae bacterium, assembly GCA_964503725.1. GTDB lineage: Bacteria > Chloroflexota > Limnocylindria > QHBO01 > QHBO01 > CF-167. The sequence continues at coordinate 1,200 of CAZDAV010000177.1, read as the reverse complement.
GCGCGTTCCCGGCGGCCTGAAGTTCGCTCCACGCGATGACCGTGGACGATGGAGCGGACGACGGGCTGTTGTCGAGGCTGGGGGCGGTGCTCGAGCTTGGCGCATCGGAGACGCTCACCGAGGGCGATGCCTGCGAGCCGCAGCCGGCCAGCACCAGGAGCACCGCGGCGCAGGTCGGGAGAAGCCGGCAAGGATTCACACCACCACGGTACCGCCTGGGTCGTGGAAGCGCCGCGGCGTGCCGGTGGCGGGATGCACCACATCCTCGGCAGGTCTACTCTTACGTGGCTCGCCTTCCCTACGAACGTGGGGGGCACACCTCAAGGAGTACGAAGATGAGCAAAATCGATTCACCCTGGCGCAACCGTCGATCGCGCCTCGCCAAGCCGCTGATCCTCGCGGTGATCGGCCTGATCTTCATCGCCGGCTGCAGCGCGCCGGGCGCCTCCGCACCGGGCGCCTCCGCACCGGGCGCCTCCGCCGCCGCGGATGCCACCGTGGTAGAGGTAACTCTTCAGGAGTTCAGCGTGCTCCTGGACAAGGCCGAGGTCCCAGCCGGATCGGTCACCTTCGAGACCACCAACGTGGGTCCGGATGACGTACACGAATTCGTGGTCATCAAGACCGATCTCGCCCCCGGCGACCTTCCCGTCGACGCGACCGGAACCGTCGACGAGGCGGGTGGCGGCATGACCGTGATCGGCGAGATCGAAGACATCGCGGTGGGCGCGTCGATGTCGGTCACCCTCGACCTCGCGGCCGGCAAGTACGTCCTCATCTGCAACATCTACACCGAGGCAGAGAACGAGGCCCACTACCGCGAGGGAATGCGGGTCGCCTTCACTGTGTCCTAGCGGTGGGCGCGGACTAGCCCTCGCGGAAGATCAGGTCGTGGTCTCGCACGTGCCCGACGACGTGTAGCGCGACGTCGTCGCCGGGCGCCGCCGAGTCCACCGCCTGGTGGTCGACCTGCATCGAGTCGACCGCCTGCTCCAGGTCGGTCGTGTGGCCGCGGATGTGAATCCGCTCGCCGACGGCGAGCGGCGCGGTGAGGGTCACCGCGGCGACCGAGAGATGACTGAAGTAGTGGTCCACCTTCCCGATTGCCTCGCCAGGGTCGTGCTCAGCTCCCATCGCGCACCTCCGCGGGAGAAGGTACACCCGCGCGCCTATGATCGCGCCCATCGCTGACCTGCTCGC
>CAZDAV010000176.1:0-2794 GCA_964503725.1 uncultured Steroidobacteraceae bacterium | reverse complement strand
TCTAGGCTGATAGACTGCCGGCCGTGTCCTCGATCTGGCGGCCGGTCCGGGAGCGCAACCCCGCCCGCAGCCTGATGGTTGTCGTCGCACATCCGGGCGATGAATCGTTCGGATTCGGGGGTGCGATCGCCCAGGCGGCGGCATCGGGAGCCTACGTCGTGGTGGTCTGCGTCACCCGCGGTCACTTCGATCGGCGACTGCTCGACAAGGCCCCGGCGCCTGGTGGGCGCAATCGCTCCTATCAGCGCCCGGTCATGTGGCGCAACCTGGACACGGAGCGCGAGGACGAGCTGCGCCGCTCGGTGGCCCTCCTCGGCGTTCGGGTGCTGCGCATGCTCGACTATGCCGAAGAGGGCCTCCCGGGCGTGAACTTCGACGAGCTGGTCGGTCGCCTGGTCGAACCGATCCGCATGCATCGACCCGAGGTCATCCTGACCTTCGGCCCCGACGGAGTCACCGGCGACGCCGATCACGTCATCGTCGGGCGCGCCACTGCCGCTGCCTTCGAGCAGGCCGGCGAGCCGCTCGCCCACGAGGACGACCTCGAGGAGGACCAGGTCGCCTGGCGCGCCGCGAAGCTGTACCAGCTGGTGGTCCCCGCGTCGGCGATCGCCCTGCTCGGCGATCGCGGTCCGGACGCGTACGGCGCTCCTGACGGCAGCGACACCCTGACGCTGGAGCTGGGCGACCTCGCTCAGATCAAGCTGGCGGCCATCGGCCGCCACGTGTCGCAGACCGGCTCGCAGGGCCCGTTCCATGACTGGAGTGCCGATGTGCGCGATGCGTTCCTGGCAACCGAGCACTACCGCCTGGCTCGCTCGAACCTCGCCGTTCCGACGGGGGCCGGCATGCCGGCTTCGGAGACCGCGCTGTGGGACGGCCTGGCGTAGGTCCCCGCGCGTGGGGACGCTGATTCTCCGGCTCAACATAGGTAGCATCGGCTTCGGGTTCGCTCTGCTACCCTCGCAGCACATTCCCCATCGGCCCTCGAAAGGAACGTCACGCTTGACCACGCCCGATCAGTTGACCAACGAAAACATCATGACCGCGCTGGCCCAGGTCAAGGATCCGGAGATCGGCCGCGACCTCGTCAGCCTCGGCATGGTGAAGGCGATCGAGATCACCGGCAGCGTGGTGGACCTCACGGTCGAGCTGACCACCCCCGCCTGCCCGCTGAAGGCGAAGATCGAGTCGGACATCGTCGAGGGCCTCGCCGCGCTCGGGGCGACCACGGTCAAGGTCGACTGGGCAAGCAACGTCAAGCGCTCCTTCGGCGGGCCGGCCGCCGACCTCATCCCGGGCGTCAAGAACACGATCGCGGTGGCCTCCGGCAAGGGCGGGGTCGGCAAGACCACCGTCGCCGTCAACCTGGCCGTCAGCCTGGCCCGCGACGGCGCGCGCGTCGGCCTCCTGGACGCCGATATCACCGGACCAAACGTGCCGATCATGATGGGCACCAGCGGGTCGCACGTGACCGGCGTCGGATCCCGGGTCAACCCGGTCGTCGCCCACGGCGTGCAGATGATGAGCATCGAGTACTTCCTGACCGGCGGGGCGCCGGTGATCTGGCGCGGCCCGTTGATCCACTCGGCGATCCAGCAGTTCCTGCGCGACGTGGAGTGGGGGGAGCTCGACTACCTGGTGGTCGATCTGCCACCGGGAACCGGGGACGCGGCGCTGAGCCTGAGCCAGCTGATCCCGCTCTCCGGCGCGGTGGTCGTCACGACCCCCCAGGAGGTGAGCCTGCTCGACGCGCGCAAGGCGATCGCCATGTTCAACAAGGTGAACGTGCGCACGCTCGGCGTGGTCGAGAACATGAGCGGCTTCATCTGTCCCGACTGCGGGACCCTGCATGACATCTTCGGCACCGGCGGCGCCGCCAGCCTCGCGCGCGAGCTTGGCCTCGAGGTGCTGGCCCGCATCCCGCTCGAGCCCGGCGTGCGGAGCGGCGGTGACGCGGGCGCCCCGATCACGTCGGCGCAGCATCCGGGCAGTGACACGTCGGTGGCCGCTGCCGCGCTGCGCGAGCTGGCGCGCACGGTTGCGGGACGGATCAGCGTGATCGCCGCGCCATTCGCCGGGGCTCTGGCCAGCTAGATCCCATACCGGCGCGAACAGAAGTCCTGCCGCCGGGGGATTGTCGATCGGGCTGCGGCGCGCAGAATGCTCCCATGCGGATCGCGGTGATCGCCGACCTGCACGCCAACCTGCCTGCTCTTCGGGCCGTGCTCGACGATGCGCTCGTGCTCGCCTGCGACGCCATCTGGTGCGTGGGCGATGTGGTTGGGCGTGGCCCTCACCCGAACGAGGTCATCGAAGAGCTGCGTCGCTTCGACGTGCTGACGGTGCAGGGCAACTGGGACGACGCCGTCGGCGTGCGGCGCGAGCACGCGGGCGTCAGCTGGGCGACGCCGGAGGCCGAGGCCGCCGGGCGGGTGTCGCTGGACTGGACCATCGAGCGCACGAGCGACGACGAGCGCGCCTGGCTGCGCCAGCTGCCGGCCGCGCATCGGTTCATTGTCGAGGAGCGCTCGGTGCTTCTCTTCCACGGTTCGCCACTGCGCCAGAACGAGTACCTGTGGCGCGACCGTCCGAGTCGTGTCTTCGCGCGCGTCGCCAGCGACCAGGGTGACGACCTGCTGTGCTTCGGCAACACCCACGAGGTCTTCCATCGCCTGGTGGGCAAGAGCCACTTCGTGGCCGCCGGGTCGGTCGGCTGCGGCGCCGAGAACGACCGTAGCGCGCGATACGCGGTGATCGACATGACGCCCGCCGAGCTCATGGTGAACTTCCG
>CAZDAV010000175.1:0-2805 GCA_964503725.1 uncultured Steroidobacteraceae bacterium | reverse complement strand
ATGCCGCCACCGGTCGCCGAGGGCGCAGCGCCGACCGCGCGCGACACGCTGCGTGCCTATGTCGCGCTGACCAAGCCCCGCATCATCGAGCTGCTGCTGGTGACCACGGTGCCGACCATGGTGCTCGCGGAGCGCGGCCTGCCGTCGATCTGGCTGATGGCGGCCGTCGTCTTCGGCGGGACGCTGGCCGCGGGTGGCGCCAACGCCATCAACATGTATCTCGATCGCGACATCGACGACCTGATGCGACGAACGCGCCACCGCCCGTTGCCGCGACACGCGGTCTCTCCGCGCGGCGCCCTGGCCTTCGGCGTGGCGCTCAGCATCGTGTCGTTCGCGTGGCTCGTGCTGACCGTGAACCTGCTGTCCGCCCTGCTCGCCGCGAGCGCCATCGCCTTCTACGTCTTCGTGTACACGCTGTGGCTGAAGCGGAGCACGCCACAGAACATCGTCATCGGCGGTGCCGCCGGCTGCGTCCCCGTGCTCGTCGCCTGGGCGGCGGTCACCAACACGGTCGAGATCCCGGCCCTGGTGCTCTTCGCCATCGTCTTCTACTGGACGCCGCCCCACTTCTGGGCGCTCGCCCTGCGCTATCGGAGCGACTACGCCGCGGCCAGCGTCCCGATGCTGCCGGTCGTCCGCGGCGAGGCTGAAACGGCACGCCAGATCGTCCTCTACACGCTCCTGCTGGTCGCCGTCAGCCTGCTCCTCTTCCCGGCCGCTCGGATGGGGCTCATCTACCTCGTCGCCGCGATCACCCTGGGTGCCGGCTTCATCTGGTACTCGCTGCGCGTCCTGCGGAACTCGAGCGACGGCCTGGCCGCGATCCGGCTCTTCCGCTTCTCGATCAGCTACCTGACCCTGCTCTTCGCCGCCGTCGCGGCCGACTCGCTCCTGCGCCTGCCGCCCACCTAATCCGCGTGGGACGGGCGCCGACAACACCATCCATGGCCCGGACCCTGCTTGAGCGCCTCCTGCAGATCGGCGCGCTGCCGGACGAAGAAGAGTCGGCGCGGCTCCGCAGGCGAAGCATGACGGCGCTCGTCTCGCTGATCATGCTCATCTCGCCGATCTGGATCGGCACGTACCTGGCCCTCGGTCGTCCCATGTCGGCGGCCATCCCCGCCGCGTACGAGCTTGCCAGCTTCGCCTCGCTCGTCCTCCTGGCCCGCACCCGGCGGCGCGACGCGTTCGTTGCGTTTCAGATCGTCCTGTTCCTTGTCCTGCCGATCGCCCTGCAGTGGAGCCTTGGCGGTTTCCAGCGCGGATCGGCCGTAGGGCTGTGGGCCTTCGGCGCGCCCCTGGCGGCCCTCATCTCCTGGGGATATCGGCCGGCGCTCGTCGTCTTCCTCGGCTTCGCCGTGCTCATCGCGGCATCCGCGGTGGTCGAACCTGCCCTCAGCGCCGCGGCGCGGCCGCTGCCCGTCCCGGTCATGGCGGCGTTCTGGGCGCTGAACGTGATCGCCCCGCTGACCACCGCCTTCCTCCGCCTGGCCTTCTTCATCCGCGAGCGAGATCGGCTCAGCGCTCGTTCAGAGGAACTGCTGCTGAACATCCTGCCGGCGACCGTCGCGCGGCGCCTGAAGGACGGCAGCGTCACGGTCGCCGATCGGGTTGACGAGGCGTCGGTCCTGTTCGTCGACATCGTCGAGTTCACGCCCTTCGCCGAGCGCACGGCACCCGAGCGCGTGGTGGAGCTGCTCAGCAGCGTCTTCTCGACGCTCGATGCCCTGGCCGAGCGGCACGGCCTGGAGAAGATCAAGACGCTCGGCGACGGCTACCTCGCCGTCGCCGGCCTCACCGCGGCGAGCCAGCCGCATGCATTGAAAGCCGCTCGCATGGCCCTTGACATTGGGCCGGCGCTGCACGACGTGCTGGCAGACGATTGGCCGGAGCTTCGCGTGCGTGCGGGGATTGCCAGCGGCCCGGTCATTGCCGGCGTGATCGGTCGCAAACGGTTCTCGTACGACCTGTGGGGCGACACCGTCAACACGGCCAGCCGGATGGCTGCGCTGGCCGAGCCGGGGAGCGTGGAGATCACCAGTGCCACCGCCGCCCTGCTGGGCGATGCCGCGACCACCAAGCGTCAGGACGGGGTCGAGGTCAAAGGCAAGGGGGTGATGACCACCTATCGTCTGCTCGCGATCAATCTGGACCCCGCGGCGCGCTGAGACGCGCGTCCTCGCGCGCATCCTCGCGCGCCGTGCGCCGATCCTCGGCTCGCACCCAGGCGGCCACCACGAAGCCCATCGCCAGCAGGAAGACGACGTCGCCGCCGACCCACATCAGCATCCCGCCGACGCTCTGGTCGACGGCCGGCGTGGGCCCCCAGTCGCGGATGTTGGTGAGGTAGTGCGGATACAGGCTGGCGGGAGCGCTCATCAGTGCCACGCCGAGGAACGAGTTCTGCGGCATGGCCAGGAACAGGTAGAAGAGCCGCACGGGATGTGGGAGCCGCCATCGGGCAGGATCGGCGCCGACCACCGGCCACCAGAAGAGGAGCGCGGCGCCCAGGAAGGTCGCGTGCTGGAGGTTGTGGAGCCAGGGTGTCTCGAGGGCCTGGTCATACAGCGAGCTGAAATGCCAGCCCCAGTTGACCGCCGCGAAGAGGACCCACGCCAGCAGCGGGAAGGAGAGGATGGAGACCACTCGGCTGTGCAGGATTCCCAGCAGCACCCTTCGGACCGATGGCGACGCCGCGCGCAGCGCCAGCGTCGCCGGGGCCCCGAGCAGCAGGAGTGGGGCCGCCACGAGCTGGAGCAGCATGTGCTGCAGCATGTGCACGCTGAACAGCTGTCCCTCGTA
>CAZDAV010000174.1:0-2828 GCA_964503725.1 uncultured Steroidobacteraceae bacterium | reverse complement strand
GTAGAGGGCGGTCATCACCTCGTCGACCTTGCCCAGGTTGGAATCAATCGTCACGGGTTCAGTTTACCTTCCTGCGCAGGGGAGTATCCGAGCGCCAGCCGTCACGGATTCCACACTGCGTCGGATGTTCCCCACGACGAGCGCGGGGAGCGACCGTGCGGGGCGCGAGGGAGCGACCGAGGGCCACCCGTCACCAACCCTATGCCGGCATCGGCGCCGCGTGGAATCGAGCGCGGGGAATGTCGGCCACGGGCGCGAGGGAGCGACCGAGGGCCACCCGCCTCGCCGTGCTGCTCCTCCCCGCCGCGTGCAAACGAGCGCATCACGTGGCGCCGGGTCGCGCACCACCAGGTCGCCTCTGCTTCGGCCGAAGGGAGAGCCAATGCACCCGGAAGCGGTTCTAGAGGTGCGCCGCCTTCAGGTTCCGCGCTGCCGTCGAGGTAGCTGATCCGGCCCAGCCATCGGCGCCGATGGCGATCGGAGTGTGCGAACCGAGCCTGCCGATGCTGTACGGCGTAGCGGTACTGACCGGGCTGCAGGCGGCGTCGGCGCAGTGCGCCACCTTCAAGTCCCCGTTCGCTCCGTCGTTGTAGCTGATCAGGCCCAGCCCGTCGGCGCCGATGGTGATCGACGTGTGGTTACCGACGCCGCCGACGCTGTCGACGCTCACCCTGGTGGCTGTGGAGCAGGCTGTGTTGGAGCAGTGCGCCACCTTGAGGTCCCCGTTGGTGACGTCGAGGTAGCTGATCAGGCCCAGCCCGTCGGCGCCGATGGTGATCGACGTGTCCCGACCGGTGGTGTCGGTACTGTCTAACGTGGCAGTACTGGCCACGCTGCAGGCGGTGTTCGAGCAGTGCGCCACCTTCAGGTCGCCGTTCGTCGCGTCGTGGTAGCTGATTAGGCCCAGCCCGTCAGCTCCGACGGAGATCGACGTGGAGTAACCGACCGAGCCGGTGCTGTCGAGCGTAGCTGTCGTGGCCGTGCTGCAGGCGGTGTCGGCGCAATGCGCCACCTTCAGGTCCTGGTTGCTGGCGTCGAAGTAGCTGATCAGGCCCAGCCCGTCGGCGCCGATGGTGATCGACGTGTGGTACCCGACGGTGCCGCTGCTGTCGAGTGTGGCCGTCGTGGCCGTGCTGCAGGCGATGTTCGAGCAGTGCGCCACCTTCAGGTCGCCGTCGCCGGCGTCGAGGTAGCTGATCAGGCCCAGCCCGTCGGCGCCGATGGTGATCGACGTGTCGGTCCCCCCGGAGGCGGCGCCGTCCAGCGTCGCCGTCGTGGCCGTGCTGCAGGCGGTGTCGGCGCAATGCGCCACCTTCAGGTGAAAGTTGGTGCGGTCGAAGTAACTGATCAGGCCCAGCCCGTCGGCGCCGATGGTGATCGACGTGTACTCGCCGACGTAGCCGGCATCGTCGACCGCGGCCGTCGTGCCCGTCCTACAGGCGGTGTCGGCGCAATGCGCCACCTTCAGGTTCGAGTTGGTTTCGTCGAAGTAGCTGATGAGGCCCAGCCCGTCGGCGCCGATTGTGATCGACGTGTGGTAACCGGTTACGCCGGTGCTGTCGAGTGTGCTCAGCGCAAACCCCGGGCCATCGACCCCACCGCCGGGTGCACCCGGCGGTCCGGCAGGACCGGCCGGACCGGCCGGACCGGGATCTCCCTGGGCGCCATCCGCACCGTCGGCGCCATCCGCCCCGTCTACGCCATCGATACCATCCGCGCCAGGCGCCCCGTCTGCGCCATCGATACCATCCGCGCCAGGCGCCCCGTCTGCGCCATCGATACCATCCGCGCCAGGCGCCCCGTCTGCGCCATCGATACCATCCGCACCGTCGGCGCCATCCGCCCCATCTGCGCCGGGCTCGCCCTGGGGTCCTTCAGGGCCCGCTTCGCCCTGTGGGCCGGTCACGTTCCACTGGATTGCTGTTTCGTTGCGCCCGCAACTCTGCCCCGTCGCGGGATCGATCACCCGGAGCGCGCCGCGTCTCCCTTCGTCATCGTTGCCGTCCCCGCCGCCGACATGCGTGGTGTAGCAAGCGTGAATCACGCCGTCGGGCCCGGGCACCACGGCAGCGACGAGACCGGCCAGCGCAAGCGCCACTCCAGCGCCGAGGACCACTAGGACGGGACGCGACCAGCGCAGGGCGCGCATCTGCTCGGAAAGGCGCATCGGGGATCCCTCCGTACCGATGTCCGAGCAGGAAGCTCGTGGCGAAACCAGCCGTCGCATGATGCGTCGGCTGAATCAGAACGCGTGCGCCAGTCGCTCGGGATCGCGACGAACGATGGAAGCCGTCCGTCCGCTATCGGACAGACTACGCCCTTCAGACCACAATGGATATGTTCCCAGTTCGTCGGAACTCGTCAGTCCGCTGGAGCAGGCCGCCAGCGGCTGGGGAGCGCGGGAACCACCCCCGACTGGCGCGATGGAGCGGCCGAGGCCCACCCGCCAGGAACCGCGAGTCGACATCGGCGTCACGCGGTCTCGGGCGCGGGAAGCGTCGACCGGTGGCCCTAAGCCGATCCGGGCCGGAGGACGCGGCTCAGGAGGGCGTAGCCTTCGGGAGCCCCCGGCCAGCGGCGCCGAAGCTCCTCCTCGCCCAGCCGCCGCCAGACGTAGCGCAGCACGAGCACCGCGACCACGACATCGTCGAGCGGGCCCAGCACGGGAATGAATTCGGGGATGAGGTCGATCGGGTTGAGCAACCACGCCACCAGTCCGACGAGCGCTGCTCTCACGCCGAAGGGCACGGAACGATCTCCGAGCAGCTGACGCACGAGCCGCAGGACGTCCGGCACGATCCGGACGAGCTCGCCCAGTCGCACGTCGC
>CAZDAV010000173.1:0-2858 GCA_964503725.1 uncultured Steroidobacteraceae bacterium | reverse complement strand
TGGCTGGCACCCGGAATAAAGCTGAGGTCGCCTTCCGCGGAGTAGCCGCCGGTGACGCTGTAGTCCGCGGAGCCGTCGCCGAAGATTCCGCCGCCTCCGCCGGGGCCTCCGCCACCACCGTCGCTGGCGCCTCCGCCGCCCCCGCCTCCACCGCCGTCGCTGGCCTCCGCACCCTGGCTCTGCCGGTTGCCGGAGCTGGCGCCCGGCGACGCGCTGCTGCAGGCGACGAGGATGGCGGCGACCGTCAGCATGGCGAGAACTGGTCGCGGGTGGCGCATTGGATGGGCTCCTCTGGAAGATCGTTACGTGAATGGGCTTCACCGCATCCTACGCGCTCGACCCCGGAGTGGGAAGCGAATGGGCGCGCCGCCGCCGCCGACGGTACACTCGCCCCCGCAATGACAATCCCCGACGGCCACACCCTGTTCACCTCCGAGTCGGTGACCGAGGGTCACCCCGACAAGCTCTGTGACGCCATCGCCGACGCCGTGCTCGATGACGTCCTGTCGCGGGATCCGCAGTCGCGCTCAGCGGTCGAAGTGGCCGCCACCACCGGGCTCGTCTTCGTGCTCGGGGAGCTGACGACCAAGACGTATTGCGACGTGCAGTCGGTCGTGCGCGACACGGTGCGCCAGGTTGGCTACGACGACGCGCGACTCGGCTTCGACTGGCAGACGTGCGGCACGATCACGGCCATCAAGGAGCAGTCGCCGGACATCGCGCTCGGCGTCGACCATGCCCTCGAGGCGAAGCAGGGGATCGACCCCGACGAGCTCGGCGCCGGAGACCAGGGGATGATGTTCGGCTACGCCTCGGACGAGACCCCCGAGCTGATGCCGATGCCGATCCAGCTCGCGCACCAGGTGTCGCGCAGGCTGGCCGAGGTCCGCCGCGCCGGCACGTTCTCGTTCCTGCGGCCCGATGGCAAGAGCCAGGTGACGGTCGAATACGACGCCGACCGCCGGCCGCGTCGGGTTCACACCATCCTGGTCAGCACGCAGCATGACCCGGACGTCTCGCACGCCGACCTGGAGGAGGCGGTTCGCGAGGTCGTGATCCGCGGCGCCATCAGCCCCGAGCTGCTCGACGACGAGACGCGCTACCTGGTCAACCCCACCGGGCGCTTCGTGATCGGCGGCCCGATGGGCGACTCCGGCCTTTCGGGGCGCAAGATCATCGTCGACACCTACGGCGGCATGGCGCGCCACGGCGGCGGCAGCTTCAGCGGCAAGGATCCGACCAAGGTGGACCGATCGGGGGCCTACATGGCCCGATACGTGGCCAAGAACCTGGTTGCCGCCGGCCTCGCGCGACGCTGCGAGCTGCAGTTGGCGTATGCCATCGGCGTCGCCCACCCACTCGCCATCAACCTGGAGACTTTCGGCACTGGCGCGATGCCCGACGGCGACCTGGCCGCTCTGGTGGAGCGGTCGTTCGACCTGCGTCCGGGCGCCATCATCGCCACGCTCGACCTGCGCCGTCCCATCTATCGGGCCACAGCCGCGTACGGTCACTTCGGGCGAAGCGACCTCGACCTTCCCTGGGAGCGGACCGATCGCGTCGACGCGCTGCGCGACGCGGCCGGCTCGGCGGGCGTTGCTGAGATGCGCGCCTGAGCGACGCGGTGACGCGCGTGGGGAAGCCCAATCCGCCGATCCGCTGGGGGGAGCCACCGCGCGGTGGACGCATTGGCGTCGCGTTCTCGAGGCTCGCAGCCCGGGCGCGAGCAATCGTCGGCGTACGCCCGCCGGCGGAGAGCCGCTCGCTTCCGGTATTGCCGCTTGCTCTGCGGCACGGCGAGCTCGGCGTGCGCTACCTCGCCGCGGAAGGCGAGGCGAATCATCCCGGAGCTGGGGAGGCTGCGACCGTCGCGGCCGAGGATGCGGTCGCCATCCGGGCGTGGTGGCCGGCCGATGTCTGGGGTCATCGGGCGCTGTGGCATTTCGAGCAGGCAGGAATGGAGCTGGCCGCCACGCGGGCGGCCCGTCTGATCGGCGACGTGCGCGTGGCCGGCGGTGACCCTGCCAGCGGCCGCCGATACTATGCGGAGGCGATCAGCGAGGCGCGCGACATCGGCGCCGAGCGGGAGGAGGGCCTGGCAGCGCTCGGCATGGGCCGCGCCGAGATGGAGCTCGGCAACGTGACGACCGCTCGACGCCTGGCGCAGATCGCCCTGGACGTGCTGGAGCGCTGCGGTGCGCCGGACGACGAGAAGGCCGCCGCCCGGGAGCTGCGCGGCGAGGAGAAGGAGGTCGGATGAGCCCACGGCGCCAGATGCGAGTCGGGATCGTGGGCGCCGGGGTCATGGCCGAGGCGATGATCGCCGGCCTGCTGGCCGATCGTGCCGTCGTTGCGAGCCGGCTCGTCGCCTCGCACCCGCGGCGCGACCGCCGCGACATCTTGGCCGAGCGCCACGGCATCAAGGTGGTCGCCAAAAACTCCGAGGCGATCGACGGCGCCGAGATCGTGGTGCTGGCCGTAAAGCCGCAGATGCTCGCATCGGTCATGCGCGAGCTCCGTCCATCACTGACCGACGAGCAGGTCGTCCTTTCGATTGTGGCCGGCGCCACCCTGCGGACCCTGAGCGTCGGCCTGCGCCACGAGGCGGTCGTGCGCGCCATGCCAAACACGCCGGCCCAGATCCGCAAGGGGATCACCGTGTGGGCACCATCGGGCTCATGCTCGGCCGGACAGCGTGACCTGGCCCGAGCCGTCCTCCGGGCGCTGGGAGACGAGAAGGAGGTAGGGGACGAGGAGTTCGTGGCGATGGCCACCGCACTGTCGGGGACCGGCCCGACCTATCTGTTCGCGGTGATGGAGGCCCTCGTGGACGCCGGCGTGCACCTCGGCTTCCCGCG
>CAZDAV010000172.1:0-2872 GCA_964503725.1 uncultured Steroidobacteraceae bacterium | reverse complement strand
CGCAGCGCGTCGATGTCCAGGCCCGAGTCGGTCTCGTCCAGGATCGCCATGGTCGGGCTCAGGATCGCCATCTGGAGCATCTCCAGGCGCTTCTTCTCCCCGCCGGAGAAGCCGTCGTTGACGTAGCGCGCGGCGACCTCGGGTTCGATATGGAGGAGCGCCATCTTCTCTTCCATCAGCTTGCGGAACTTCCCCAGCGGGATGCCCGTGTACTTCGGCATCGCCCCATCCGAGGCATCCGCAGCCGGCTGTTTGGGGTGATGGACCGCGTTGTAGATGTTGCGCAGGAAGCTCGCCACCGTGACCCCGGGGATGGCGCTCGGGTACTGGAACGCCAGGAAGATGCCCGCCTGTGCCCGCTTGTCGGGAGTCATCTTCTTGCTCAGCAGGCTCTCCCCGCGCCACGTGATGGAGCCGCCAGTGACCCGATAGTCGGGATGTCCCATGAGGGTGAATGCCAAGCTCGTCTTGCCCGAGCCGTTGGGCCCCATCAGGGCGTGGACCTCGCCGACCTTCACGGTCAACGACAGGCCGCGGAGGATCTCTTTCTGCCCGATGCTCACCTCGAGGTCGCGGATCTCCAGCGCGTCGCTCATGCGTGCGCGCTCTTGGCGTTGGCTGCGGCAGCGTGCCGTCGTCGGACGGCGGGCGGGTACGGCGGCCCGCCGTTCCCGGCGGCGACCTGGGCAAGGGTGGTGGAGCCGAGCATGCCATTGAGCGACTTCTGCAGCCGCTCGAAGACGTCGTGGACGCTGCAGTCCTGGGGGCGGTCGCACGACTCCCGGTCGGTCGGCCCGGCGCATGGCATCTCCAGGATCGGTCCGTCCAGCGCGCGCACCGCATCGACCAGGCGGATCTGATCGGCCGGTCGTGCCAGGCGATAGCCGCCGGCGTGGCCGCGCGTGGCGGTCACCAGTCCGGCGCGTCGCAGGTCGCCGACCAGTTGCTCGATGTAGGCGTGCGGCAGCTTGTCGGAGCGGGCGATGCCGGCCAGCGAGGTGGGTCGCTCGGTGCCGGCGTGGGCGAGGGCCACGAGCACCCGGATTCCGTACTCGGCGCGCGTTGACAGCTTCATGGCAGGTCCACCACCACCTCGTCGCCGTCGAGGTGCACGGGGTACGCCTTCACGGGGATCACGGGCGGCAGGGCCAGCACCCGACCGGTGAAGAGGTCGAAGCGCCCGCCGTGGCGTGGGCACTCGACGGCGTTGCCGTCCAGCTCGCCGTCAGCCAGGTCGCCCCCATCGTGGGTGCAGACATCGTCGATGGCGCCCCAGCGCCCGTCGAGGGTGTGTCCCACGCACAGCGATCGGCCGGCGACCGTCACCGTCACGACCGTGCCCGGGGCAATGTCGCTGGCCCGCAGGCCCGCCGCGAAGCCGGTCATCATGCCGCCGCCGCCTGCTCGGCGGAGCCGATGCGGTGCGCGAGTGACTCCAGGATGCGCGCCTTGATCGGCTCGGAGTCGATCTGGGCGACCACCCGCTCGAAGAAGCCGCGCACGATCATTCGCTCCGCAGCGTCGGCCGACATGCCGCGGCTCTGGGCGTAGAACCGCACGATCGGGTCGATGGCGCCGGCGGTCGCACCGTGGCCGCAGCGCAGGATGTCGTTCGTCTCGATCTCGAGCACGGGGATCGGCTCGGCGCCGGCCTTCGGCGAGAGGAGCAGGTTGCGGCACTCCTGGTAGCTGCTCGTCTGCTTCGCCTCGGGGCGCACGCGCGTCACGCCGTAGAAGGAGGCGTGCGACTCGTCGTAGAGCGCGGAGAGGTAGAGCAGGTCGGAGGTGGTGTGGCTGCCGACCAGGTCCTGGCAGCTGTTGAAGTCGACCCGTTGCGAGTCGCCGGCAGCCAGCAGGCCGAGCAGCCGGCTCGTGCCGCCCTTGCCGGTCATCCGCACATCCATGCCGACCTTGCTGATGGCCGAGCCGATCTCGGCATTCAGGGTGATGACATTTGCGTCCTGGCCGACCTCGACACGCTGCGCACCGATGCGCCACACGCCGTCGCCCAGCCGCTGCAGATTCGCGTAGCGCAGGTTTGCCCCGTAGCCGACCTGCAGGTCGGCCGTGCCGCCGAACCAAACGGCAGCACCGTCTGGCGAGGAGATCTCCTCCAAAAGGGTGGCCGATGCGTCCTGTTCCAGCACCACGAGGGTGTGCGGCAGGTAGGTGTACGCGCCTCCGGGGAGCTCGGACTTTGCGACGAGCGGGCCGTCAATCGCCACGCCGGCCGGCACGTACAGGAAGGTGCCGCCGGTCCAGGCGGCCAGCGAGCGGCCCCAGAAGGGCATCTGCGCCGGGAGCGTGTCGTGGCGGCCGAGATGGGCGCGCACCAGGTCGCCGTGCTCTCGCACTGCGGTGGCGAGGTCGCAGAAGATGACGCCGCGCGCCGCCAGCGGGGGGTCGAGGTCGTGGGTGGCAGTCGGGGGGTCGAGCAGCAGCCCGCCGTCACGCGGCAGGTCGTCGAGCGAGGTGCGGCGCCATTCCTCCTGCTCGAGGGTCGGCCACGGGTTCGCCTCGACGCGGCGCCACCAGTCCGTGCGCAGGTCGCGAAGCCAGCTCGGCTCGTCGGAGATCACCGGCGGGAGGAAGGCGGCCGGGGTTTGAACGGTCATCGGGTATGGGCGCATGTGTCGAGACTGTTTGTGCTGCGCAACAACTGTGCTGCTGCGCAACTGTGCTGCACAACGGGCCCCGACAGCGCGACATCCATTTCGCCGCGCCTCGTGCGGGCCAGCCTCTCCATCGGGCTAGCCGACCGCGCCTTCCATCTGGAGCTGGATCAGCCGATTCATCTCGACCGCGTACTCCATGGGGAGCTCCTTGACGATCGGCTCGATGAAGCCGTTCACGATCATGGCGCTCGCCTCGG
>CAZDAV010000171.1:0-2876 GCA_964503725.1 uncultured Steroidobacteraceae bacterium | reverse complement strand
CGACGGCCGCCTGGCGACGAATCACGCGTCCTCTTCGTTGATGTCGGTCTGGTGCGAACCTTCCGCGTCCGTGGCAGGCGGCGGGGCTGGCAGTTCGTACCGATAACCCATCGTGGCCGGGTCGAGCGTGTACCCGCCGATCGCATTCGGGTCGTAGTGGCCGGCCGTCGATTCGCCGTCGTGCGGGGAGCGTCGGCGAGCCGTCGCGATGAGCAGCAAGACCACGATGACGACAATGAGGACGACCCCCCAGGGCGCCATCGTCAGCCAGCCTCCCGCATCATCGTCTCGGAGCTGGCTCGTCGCCGCGATCAACGCCGGGCGGCTCGCCGCCGCCGGTCGGGTGGTCGATGTATGGCGTCGGGACCTGCCACGTCGATGCATCGCCGTGGAAGTTAGGTCGATTGACGTCGATGACCGGCGGCGCGGCGGATGCGCCTCGCAATTGATCGAATCGCCACGCCGCAAACCCGATGACGACGAGGATCCCGACCAGGGCGACCACGATCGAAATCACCTTCACCAACGCGAGAATGATCAGCGCCACGACCGCCGACAGGATGAGCAGAACCATGGAACGGACCTCGTCTAGGGAGGAACGATGCCGCGATTATGCGCCCGCTCGCTCGATCATCAGGTTTCGCTGATCTCGATCTCCTGGGCTCCTTCCCACAGGACGCGCCGCCCCATCTCGGGAAGCTGCTCGGCGCCACCGGTCACCGTCGCGAAATGGTTGCCGGCGAGCTGCCCGAGCTTGGAGGAGAACATGCAGGCGCCGTACGGGAAGAGGATCTCGCCCACGGAGAGGTCGCCGGTATAGATGAGCAGCTCACCGGGCGCTGGGTGCGAGGTGTGGTTCTCGTAGCCAACCCCGGTCTGCACGTCATCGAGCGGGATCCAGGTCCCCTCCCCGCTCCATCGGCAATGGATCAGCTGCGCGCGGATCGGCAGCATCCGGCGCACCGCTTCGACCGTGTGGGGCGCCCCGGCCTCCCAGCGGGCGGTAAAGTGGAGGTCGCCAACCCGGATCGTCAGGTTCGGCATGCGCGGAGGATAGCAGTGGCCGATCCACGGCCAACCATCTCGACCCACGTCCTGGACCTGGAGCTCGGCGTGCCGGCGGCCGGCCTTCCGGTTGCCCTCTTCCGGCTCGAGGAGGATGGGCGGCCGGAGCTGGTGAACGAGATGGTCACCGATGCCGATGGGCGAATCCGCTCCCTCCTGCCCGACGAGCTGCAGACCGGCGAGTACCAGCTCGTCTTCGACCTGGCGGCGTACGCCGCAACCCTCGATCGTGACACCGACTTCTTCGAGAACATGGCGGTCGGCATTCGCATCGACGATGCGAGCCGCAGCTACCACGTCCCCCTGCTCCTGTCGCCGTTCGGCGTGTCGACCTACCGCGGCACCTGATGGATCTGCCGGCGACCGATGCGCTGAACGCGCTCTCCGCGGACGCGTGCGCCGACGCGCTCGCACCCCTGTTCGAGGGCGCCCCGCAGTTTGTGCGGCGCCTTGTCGGGGCACGACCATTCGACTCCGACGAGTCGCTGTTGGCAGCTGCGCGCGAGGTTGGGGCGGTGGCGCCCGAGGACGAACTCCTCGAGCTGCTCGATGCACACCCGCGCATCGGCGCTGAGGAAGTCGGCATGTCGGCGATGTCACGGGATGAGCAGCGTGATGCCCCGCCAGAATCAGATGCACCGTCCGATGCCGGCCTGGCCGAGGAGCTCACCGTCCTGAATGAGGTGTACGAAGCCAGGTTCGGCTTCCGCTACGTCGTCTTCGTGGCGGGTCGTCCTCGGGCCGCCATCGCGCCGCTCATCGAAGCCGCGCTGCGCAACGAGCGTGCCGCCGAGCTGCGACGCGGCGTGAATGACGCGATCTACATCGCCACCGACCGGCTCCTTCGCCTGCGGGGCGGGAGGGGGCGAGACGGCGAGGCGTCCTCGTGACGTACGAGATCCGCTATGGCAAGGCCGATGTGAGGGTCTATCGCACCTACGGCACGCCGCTGCGCGGCGTGACTCCCATCCCCGAGTCGCCGTTCACCGGTCGCGAGAACACGCTGATGGGCGCCGAGCTGGAGGTGGCGGTCCACGGCACCGCCTTCCTGGACGCGTACACCAAGGGCGACAACCGCCTGGTGGTGGCGACCGACACGATGAAGAACTTCATGCACGCCGCCACGCTCGCCTCGAGCGCGTCGACGCTGGAGGGCTGGCTGCACGATGTCGGCAGCGCGTTCCTGGCCACCTACCCGCACATGGAGCGGCTCACCATGTTCGGCCGCGAGCTGCCGTTCCCGCCCGCCCTCGTGCCCGCGGACGACAGCGAGGGCTGGGCAACGTCGGAGGTCCTGTTCGCGCGCGATCGGAACGACCGTTCCACGGCATCGCTCGACCTGGAGCGCGGCGATGCGGGAGCGGTGCGCATCACGGGCCACGCCTGCGGACGGGCCGACCTCCAGCTGATCAAGATCTCCGGCAGCGCGTTCGCCGATTTCGCGCGCGACGAGCACACCACCCTGCCCGAGCGTCGCGACCGACCCCTGTACGTCTGGTGCGACATCGGCTGGCGCTATGCCGACCCAGCCGACGCACTCGGCACCGATCTAGCCCGCTATGTTGCCGGCGAGCAGGTGGCGGACCTGGCGGCGGCGGTCTTCCACGGCTTCGTCAGCCTTTCGATCCAGCACCTGGTGAACGAGATCGGGACCCGCATGCTCGAGCGCTGGCCGCAGCTGGCGGAGGTCAGCTTCGAGGCGACCAACCGGCTCTGGGACGTTGGCGTCGAGAGCGAGACCGATCCTCGCGTGAAGACCTATGCCGACCCCCGCCCGCCGTTCGGCCGCATCGGCCTCGTCCTGCGCCGCG
>CAZDAV010000170.1:0-2898 GCA_964503725.1 uncultured Steroidobacteraceae bacterium | reverse complement strand
GTAGACCTCGCGGAGGCGCTCTCCGGTCAGGTGCGTGTAAAGCTGGGTGGTGCTGATGCTAGCATGGCCAAGGAGCGTCTGGACCACTCTCAGGTCCGCTCCCCCCTCCAGCAGATGCGTGGCGAAGCTGTGCCGGAAGGTGTGCGGCGTGACGCGGGCCGCGACGCCGGCGACGGCAGCCCAGCGACGCACCAGGCGCCACACCGATTCACGTGCCAATCGCACGCCGCGCTGGCTGACGAATGCGGCGGGGCTTGGATGCCCCGCGGTCCACGCCACGCGCGGCCCGGCAAGGTAGCGGTGCAGCCGCTCGCGAGCCTCGTCCCCCATCGGCACGCGACGTTCGCGGTTGCCCTTGCCGATGACCCTCACCTGCAGCCCGGGCAGGTCGATCCGATCCGTATCCAGGCCGGTCAGCTCGCTGACCCGCAGGCCACACCCATACAGCAGCTCCAGGATGGCCCGATCGCGGACGCCCGCCGGGTCGTCCGCGGGCGGCGCGTCGAGGATGCGGGCCACCTCGTCGGGAGCGAGCACATCGGGCAGGTATGAGCCCGCCTTGGGGGCATCCAGCAGGCCGGCCACGTCCCGGTCGGCCAGCTCCTCGCGCAGCGCGAAGCCATAGAAGCTGCGGATCGCCGCCACCTTGCGCGCCTGGGTGCTGGCCTTGCGTCCATCGCGGCGCAGTCGATTCACGAAGTCCCGAACCGGCTCCGGGTCATGCCGCCACGCTTGTCCGGCACCGGCCGCGAACTGGGCGAGGTCGCGCCGATACGCCGCCACCGTCAGCGGTGAGAGGCCTCGCTCGACCTGGAGCTCGTCGAGGAACGACCCGATCGCCGCCACGAGCGCAGGATCGGCAGCGGCGGACACGTGCTCAGTACGGGAGCAGCGAGGCCTTGGTGCGCAGCAGGTCGTAGAACGGCGTGCTGCCGCTCAGCTGGACCATGCGCAGGGGAGCCGGCAGCGCCCGCACCTCGACCGACTCGCCGACCGCCATCGGCAGGTCCCATTGGCCGTCGATGCTGATGGTCGCCCCCGGGGAGCCTTCGCGCAGCGCAAGGCGGACCACGTGGTCCTCGCCGGCCACGACGCTGCGCAGCGCCGACAGGTAGGCGGCGACGGGGGTGATGATCATGTTGCGCAGGCGCGGGTCGAGCACCGATCCGCCGGCGCTGAACGAGTAGGCGGTCGAGCCGGTCGGCGTCGCCACCACCACGCCGTCGGCGACCCAGGTGGCCAGGTGGCTGCCGCTCACCTCGACCTCGACCTGGATCATCCGCACGCGAGTGCCGCGCGCCACGACCACCTCGTTGAGGCAGGCGTGCTCCTCGCGCTGCCCGTCCTGCCGGACGAGGGTGGCGGCGATCCGAAAGCGATCCTCGATCGCGAAGTCGCCGGCTGCCACCTGTTCCAGGGCGCGCTCGAGGTCATCGGTCTCGACCTTGGCAAGGAAGCCGACCCGGCCGAGGTTGACGCCCAGCGTGGGAACTCCCGAATCGCCGATGGCCCGCGCCGCGTGCAGGAACGTCCCGTCGCCACCCAGCACGCAGACAAGGTCGCTGCCCTCGCACCCCTCGGCGACACGAGCCCGATCGTCGGCCGGCGAGTCCCAGGCGTCGACGCCGTGCGCGCTGCACCAGGCCGCGGCGCGCTCCAGCGTGGTGCGCGCCTCGGGATTGGTCGGGTTGAAGGCGAAGCCGAAGCGCATCAGTCGCCGGTCCGCAACCTCGTCACGATCTCGTCGACGCCCTTGCGCAGGGCGGCCAGCTCGGCGGTCAGCTCGTCGGGGGTGATGGCGGCGTATGACCGATCCAGGCCGGCCGCGATGAGCGCCCGCATCAGGCTGGAGGGCGAGACCCCGCGCCCGCGGGCCACCTCCTCGACGCGCGCCAGCAGGGCGTCGGGCATCCGCATCGAGACGATCTGGCGCATCGTGTCGGGCGACGGCTCGTGGAGCAGCTCCGGGACGGGCGCCAGCTCCTCGAAGACGCTCAGCTGCTCCCCGGTCGGTGCGCTCTTGCGCTTCATGGCCGGCATCGTACTGCGCGCGTCATACGGGCGACGGCAGCAGCCGCTCGACCTGCGCCACCCAGCCGGGATCGGGTTTCGCGTCCGTGTCGAGCAGGGCCAGGAACTCGTGGTTGCCGTCGGCACCCAGGATCGGTGAGGCGATGACGGTGTGCGGCGAGAACCCAGCCGCATGCGCATCCTCCGCGAAGCGGAGCAGGACGGACCGATGGGTGGCGGGATCGCGGACGACGCCACCCCGCGGCACCGCCTCGCGCCCCGCCTCGAACTGCGGTTTGACCAGGGCGATGGCTCGCCCGGCATCGGTCAGCAGACGTCGCACGGCGGGCAGGACGAGGCGCAGCGAGATGAAGGAGAGGTCGAGCGTGGCGAGGTCGATCGGCTCCGGGAGGGAATGCAGATCGCGCAGGTTCGTGCGCTCCATGCTGACCACGCGAGGGTCCCGACCAAGGCGGTCGACCAGCTGGCCGCGGCCGACATCGACCGCGTACACCACCCGCGCCCCATGGGCGAGCAGGACGTCGCAGAAGCCACCGGTCGAGGCGCCCGCGTCCAGGCAGGCGAGGCCCGCCGGATCAACCGCAAAGGCGTCGAGCGCCGCCTCCAGCTTCACGCCGGCCCGTGACGCCCAGCGCGGTCGCTCCAGGACCGTGACGACGGCGTCGGACGGGACCAGCTGGCCCGGCTTCATCGTTCGGCTGCCGGCGCCGGCCAGCTCCACCTCGCCCGCCAGCAGCAGGGTGGAGGCCTCGGCTCGCGAGCGCGCCAGGCCGCGATCGACGAGGAGCTGGTCGAGCCGAATCCGGGTCACGCCGGTCAGGCGGCGCTGACGCTCGACGCTTCGCTGGGGTCGCTCGCGGCGGCCGG
>CAZDAV010000169.1:0-2920 GCA_964503725.1 uncultured Steroidobacteraceae bacterium | reverse complement strand
GCCAGCGCATGCCGAGGCTGATGCGTCGGTCGGCGCGGACCTCGACTGGAATCTGGTAGGTGGAGCCTCCGACCCGCTTGGGCTTGACCTCGATGAGCGGCATCGCGTTGCGGAGCGCGAGCTCCATGACCTCGACGCCGGAGCGGCCGGCCTGCTTCTCGCAGCGCGCCAGCGCGTCCTCCAGGATGCGCGAGGCGAGCTGCCGCTTGCCGCCGTGCATCAGCTTGTTGGTGAACTGGTCGAGGGTCAGCGCGGTGCCGACCAGCAGCTCGTCGTACTTGGTCTTGCGCGCGATGGTGGGACGACGGGGCATGGGTCCGCTAGCCCTTGCCCGGCGACTTGGCGCCGTACTTGGAGCGGCTCTGCTTGCGGTCGCGGACGCCGGCGGCGTCGAGGGTGCCGCGCACGATGTGGTACTTCACCGCCGGCAGGTCCTTGACCCGGCCGCCACGGACCAGGACCACCGAGTGCTCCTGCAGGTTATGCCCGACGCCCGGGATGTAGGCGGTCACCTCCATGCCGTTGGTCAGGCGCACGCGCGCGACCTTGCGAAGCGCCGAGTTGGGCTTCTTGGGGGTGCGGGTCATGACCTGCAGGCAGACGCCGCGACGCTGGGGGGCGCCTCGCCCCTCGGAGGCGGTCTGCTTGAGCGTGTTGAAGGTACGGCGCAGCCCCGGTGCCTTCACCTTGTGCCCGGCCGGCTTGCGGCCCTTGCGGACCAGCTGGCTGATCGTCGGCAAGTCAGAGAACCTCTTCATCGGATGGCTGATCGTGCGGCGCCGCGAGCCACGGCGACCCACATCGGGAGCCGATTACTCGAGGGGTGAACGGTGCCCCACGGGGCACACACGAAGGCGTCCCGCGAGCGGGACACCGGAGCCGGAGTATAGGGTCCGCGACGCTCGAGTGTCAACCGAGGCGAGGCCCATCTGGGCCGCGCGACACGCTCGATTCCGGCGGCGGAGAAGCCTAGGGCTGCGACCCGTCGATGATCAGCGGCGCGGCGAGGTTGATGCTCGCGGCCTTGGCCACACCAATGTCGTCGCAGGCGCCCGCGTTCGGCAGGCGCCCCTCGCGAATGGTGACCACCAGGATCCCGTCGGGGCCGGGCGCCGCGGCCGCATCGGCCAGGCCGTAGCACGTGTCGGTGCCGCCGACGAACTGCGCCTGCAGGCTGCGACCATCCGCCGCCAGGACGTAGCCGCTCACCGCGTGCGCGATCGCGTCAACTACCCCGGCCACCAGCGTCACGACCAGCGGCTGCGCGGCCAGCTGCGGCTCGCCGGGCGCCGGTTCCGCTGCGCTCCCGTCGCGAAGGATGGGTGCCTCGAGCGTCACCACCGCAGACTTGAGGAGCGCCTCCATGGTGCAGGCCATGCCGACCGCCTCGGGTCGCGTTCCTTCGCGGACGATCACGACGGGGATCCCGTCGCGCAGCTGCACGTCGACCGAATGGAGGCCGAAGCAGCCCTGGTTGCCGCCCCAGTAGTAGATCACCACGGTGCGCCCGTCAGGCCCGATGGCGAAGTGGTCGACCGCGGTCGGATGCGCGTCGACGATCGTCGGATCCGGCTCCTCGCGCAGCGCGCCGTCGTTCACGATCGGTGGCATCAGCACGCCGCCACCCCCGCCGATCGGCTTGTCACCGCCACCTCCCGGTTGGCCGTCGGACCCGCCGCCGCCTCGTGGCGTGGGCATGGCCAGGTAACTGCAGCCGGCAAGCAGGACGGCGAGGAGGATGAGGGTCGGCGTACGCTTGTGCATGCCGCCCGGACGCGCCCGGATGCAGCATGGTTCCGCCGAACGTGGCGTCGATCCGCGGGCTACTTCTCGGCCGCGGCTCCCTCTGCTGTCGCCGCGGCGGGCTCCACGGCGAGGTCGGTGGCAGCGTCGGCCGCCTCCAGGTCGATCCCCTCGCCATCGTCGGTAAGGACTTCCTCCCCCTCCTCGCCGGTCAGGAACGTCATCGCCGCCTCGCGCTCGCGCAGCGCCTCGGCCTCCTCCGGCGACAGCTCGCGCGCCTTGGCGGCAGCCGCTGCGCGTGATGCCGCTCCGGTGCCGGCCGGGATCAGCTTGCCGATGATGACGTTCTCCTTGAGGCCGAGCAGGTGGTCCTTGGAGCCGTTGATGGCCGCCTCGGTGAGCACCCGCGTCGTCTCCTGGAATGATGCCGCCGCCAGGAACGAGCTGGTGTTGAGCGACGCCTTGGTGACACCGAGCAGGACCGTCTGCGCGGTCGCCGGCTCGCCTCCCTCGGCCAGGATGCGGTTGTTGACCTCCTCGAACTCGAAGCGGTCGATCAGCTCGCTCGGCAACAGCTCGGTGTCGCCCGCCGACTCGACGGTCACCTTGCGCAGCATCTGCCGCACGATGATCTCGACGTGCTTGTCGGCGATCGTGACGCCCTGGCTGCGGTACACCGTCTGCACCTCGGCCACCAGGAAGCGCTGGACGGTGTCCACGCCCTTGATCTGGAGCAGGTCCTTGGGGTTCAGCGAGCCCTCCGTCATCGGATGGCCGGCCAGCACGTCGTCGCCGGTCTCTACCCGGAGATGGGCCGAGTGCGGCACAGGGTATTCCCGGGTGTCGATGTCCACCGAGTGGAGCGTCAGGGTGCTCCCCTTCTTCGAGACCTTGCCCGCGGCGGGGGCCTTCACCTCGACCGCCTCGTCGCCCTCACCCAGGCGGGCCAGCAACTGCCCCTCCGTCACCTCGTCGCCGTTCGCGACCAGCAGCTCGTGCTGCGGGGTCAGCTTGATGGGCGTGTCATACGTATCGCGATGGGTGACGCGGACCATGACCGGCTGGTCGGGGCCGGTGCGCACCACCTCGACCTTGCCGTCGATCTCGGTCATGATCGCCTGCCCCTTGGGAATGCGCGCCTCGAACAGCTCCTCGACGCGCGGCAGGCCCTGGGTGA
>CAZDAV010000168.1:0-2982 GCA_964503725.1 uncultured Steroidobacteraceae bacterium | reverse complement strand
CCGCAGAACGGCCGGCTGACCGAGGCGATGATCCCGATCTCGCCGCTGCCATCGACGTAGCGGTAGCGCTCCGCCACCTCGCCGGTGTTCGTGGGCGCCATCGGCTCCAGGGGAAATTCCGCGGCAATGGTGGCCAGGATCTCGTCCGCGGTGACCACCTCGTCCAGGCGCCAGCCGTTCGAGTGGCCGACGTCCATGTATTCGATGAAGCGCAAGATTCGGCCGGTCCCCCGGAAGCGGCGCGCCATCGGCAAGAGCGCATGCTCGTTCCAGCCGCGCTTGACGACCATGTTCAGCTTGATCGGGCCCAGGCCGGCGACCTCCGCGGCCTCGATACCGGCCAGCACCCGCGAGACCGGCACGCCCGAGTCGTTCATGCGCATGAAGGTCGCGTCGTCATCGGCGTCGAGGCTGATGGTGACCCGATTAAGCCCGGCTGTGCGAAGGGGCTCCGCCTGTTCGTTCAGCAGGACGCCATTGGTGGTGAGGGTCAGGTCACGGACCCCGGGAATGGCGGCCAGCACGCCGACCAGGGCGGGAAGCTCGCGTCGGACGAGCGGCTCGCCGCCGGTGAGGCGCACCTTCTCGACACCCAGCCGGGTGAAGATGCCCACCAGCCGCGCGATCTCGTCGAAGGTGAGCAGTTCCGCCCGCGGCAGGAAGGCGTGATCGCGCCCGAAGACGGCGCGCGGCATGCAGTACACGCAGCGGAAGTTGCATCGGTCGGTGACACTGATGCGCAGGTCGTGCAGCGGGCGCCCGAGCGTGTCGCGGGGGAGCATCGGGAGGAACTCTGCCATGAAGCCGGATCGTGACAGCGTGCAGCGTCCTTGCCAAATGCCGCTCGGCCAACGTCAGGGCCGGAGGCAGGCGTTCGCGTAGTAGATCGGGATATCGAGCGCCATGTGCAGCGCGATCGGCAGGATCAGCGAGCCGGTCCGCAGCGAGATGACGCCGAATGCCAGTCCCGCGGCGGCGGTGGCTGCCATCACCGGTAGCGGTGAGCCCGCGAAGTCGCTGCCGACGCCATGGGCCAGGCCGAAAGCGGCCGCCTGCACCGCCAGCGCAGGCCATGGCCCCCGCCAGCGCATCAGCCAGCGAAGCAGCACGCCTCGGTAGACCGTCTCTTCCATGCTCGCATTGGCGACCGCGAAGAGCAGCGCGGGGAAGAGCGCCCACCCGTTCCCAAGGGCAACTGGGAGCGGCCCGAAGAATGGCTCGGCCACGGCCGGACCGATGAAGGCCGCCGCAACGCCGACCGCAACCAGTGCGCCGAGGGCAAGGCCAAGTCCCGCCCGAGATGCCCTCCGCAGGCCGATCTCCGCCCCGGTTGAGCCGAGCAACCGCATGGCCACTGCCGCGGCAGCCAGCACGAGCGCCGCACCCGCCGCCCGGTGCAGGGCAAACGGTGCATCCAGGCTCGCGCAGGTGGACCCATCGCGGGCGCCCGGCGGCAGGGCAATGCCGACCCACACCATGCTGAGGACCACCAGGAGGGACGCGCCGGTGAGGTAGATGGCGGGCCCGGGCGGCATCTCTGCCCGCCGGGCTCGTACCAGGCCGGCGACGAAGCCGATGAGCAAGGCGACCAGCGCAGGCAGGCGCAGCAGCTCGATGCCCGCGGCCGCCAGCAGGACGACGAGCGGAAGCTCGACCGCCACTCGGCGCCTCAGGCGGGAATGAGGGCGTCGAGCGTTGCGGGCAGGAGCGTCAGGTCGGTCAGCTCGTCCGCCCGCGGCAGATCGCTCCGCTCGTCGAGCCGATTGATCCACACGCAGCGGAGGCCTTGTCGCGCGCACGGCTCGACGTCGTGAAACAGGGATGCGCCGACGTGGACGTGGCGCGCCCGATCCGCGCGGGTCTCTTTGAAGAACGCATCCCAGTGTCCGAAGGCCGGCTTGTACGAGCCGATCTCGGATGCCACCACCCGCAGGTCGACCGGCACCCCGATGGATCGCAGCGAGGCGTCGAGCAGATCGGCGTCGGTGTTCGACAGGATCGCCAGCCGCCAGCCGCGCTGGCGAAGCTCGGCGAGCGCGCCAGGCACCTCCGCGAAGACGGGCCACTCCGCCAGCGATGAGCCCAGCGCATCCTCGTTGCCAGCCGGAATCGACAGCTCCGCTTCCGCCGCGATTCGCGCCAGTGTCTCGGCCATCACCGCGCGGTAGGCGATGCCTCGTCCGGCCTGCACGGTGGGTTCGATGCGGTGATATCGCGCCAGCAGCGCGTCGGCATCGGCGTCCGGCCAGAGGCGGGCGAGCGTCGCGCGAATGCCGCCCATCCAGTCGACCAGCGTGCCGTAGCAATCGAATGTCGCCCATCGGTCGCCCATGAGGCCAGACTATGGCCCACCGCGTGGCAGCATGTGCGGTGTGAGCGAGCTCCTTGACGCCCTTCGCGCGGCGGTCGGTGACAGCCAAGTCCTGACCGATGCGGACCTGCGCGCCACGTACCAGACCGATTGGACCGGCCGCTGGGTCGGCGAGGCTGTGGCCGTCGTCCGCCCGTCGTCTGCCGATGAGGTGGCGGCCGTGCTGCGAGCCTGCTCTGCTGCAGGCGCGTCGGTCATCCCGCAGGGTGGGAACACTGGCCTGGTGGGCGGGTCTGTGCCACGGGATGCTGCGCGCCCGCAGGTCGTGCTCTCAACCCTCCGGCTCCGAGACCTCGAGCCGGTCGACGCCCTGGCGGGCGAGGTGACGGTCGGGGCGGGCGTCGCGCTGAGCGCCCTGCAGGCACATGCGCGCGCCGCCGGGTTCGGCTTCGGCGTCGACCTCGGAGCCCGGGACTCGGCGACCATCGGCGGCATGATCGCCACCAATGCGGGCGGCATCCATGTGCTGCGCCACGGGTCGATGCGGGCGCAGCTGATCGGGATTGAGGCGGTGCTGGCCGATGGCAGCGTCGTGCGCCGGCTTCCCGGATTGGCGAAGGACAACACCGGCTACCACCTGCCGTCGCTGCTGGCCGGCAGCGAGGGGACGC
>CAZDAV010000167.1:0-3003 GCA_964503725.1 uncultured Steroidobacteraceae bacterium | reverse complement strand
TTCGAGGCGATCGAGCGCGAGCAGGAGAAGCGCGGCAACCTCTAGACTCGGGCCGATGAAGATCGCCCATCTCCGCCAGCGCAACGCACCGGCGGGGACCCCATGGAGGCTCGCCGCGGCCCTCGATCCGGAGGGCGCTCACTGGCTCCCACTGGAGGATGAACGCCGGCGGCTGGTCGCTGAGGACCCGCGGCGCGAGCACAACTCCACTTTGTTCCGGCAGCCCATCACCACGCTCGATGAGCACCTGGCACGCGGCCTGCGAGTCGAGGCCCTGGCCGAGATCGTCGAGGCATCCGCGGGCTCAACGGATGGCGAGGAGAGCAAGCTCGACGCGGCGGATCTGCAATTCGGCCCGCCCATCCTGCAGCCGCCGAGCCTGCGCGACTTCTACGCCTTCGAGGGGCATGTGAAGACGATGTGGGAGCGGCGCGGCGGCACGGTGCCGGAGGCCTGGTACCGGATGCCGATCTTCTATTTCAGCAATGTCTCGGAGATCCGCGGCCCGGACGATCCGGTCTGGTGCCCGACCGCCTCGCAGGAGCTCGACTACGAGCTGGAGGTCGCCGCGCTGATCGACACACCGGTCCATGACCTGGGGCCGGAGCGCGGGGAGGAGGCGATCGGCGGCTACCTCGTCTTCAACGACTGGAGCGCCCGCGACCTGCAGCGCGACGAGACGACCGTGCGCTTGGGCCCCGCCAAGGGCAAGGACTTCGCCTCCTCCATCGGTCCCTGGCTGGTCACCCCCGACGAGCTGGTCGATAGGCGCACGGGCAAGGGCTACGATCTGACCATGACGGCGAGCGTCAACGGCACCGAGCTCTCGCGCGGGACCTGGTCCGATGCCCAGTTCAGCTTCGGCGAGATGATCGCCCGCGCCAGCGCCGAGGTCCGGCTGCGACCCGGCGACCTGATCGGCTCGGGGACGGTTGGCACCGGCTGCCTGCTCGAGGTCCGCGACGAGATCCTCAAGCGCTACCTGGAGCCCGGCGACGTGGTGACGCTGGCGGTCGAACGGCTCGGTGCGCTGACGACACCCATCGTCGAACGGCCGACGAGCCGATGAACGGCGACGGGATCGCTGCCTCCCTCACCCGGCTGGCCGCTCTCCAGCGACGGCTCGCTGAGCACGCCGCACGACCCGTGCCCTCTGGCCTGACCGATCCCGATCCGGGGGCATCCGAGCGCTGGGAGGCCGGGCAGGTGTGGGCGCACGTCGCCGAGTTCCCCGGCTACTGGTTGGAGCAGTTCCGCGGGGTGCTCGATGCGCACGCGGCGGGAGGGACCGAGCCACATCCCTTCGGCCGCACCAAGACCGATCCCGGCCGAATCGCGGCCATCGAGCAGGAGCGGCGCACCGACCCAGGCGAGCTGTTGCGCCGCGTGACCGCGCAGATCGGAGAGGTAGGGACGGCGCTCACGGGCCTGCGTCCAGAGGCGTGGGAGGCGCGCGGGCTGCACCCGACCCGCGGGGAGATGGCGATGCCGGCAATGGTCGATCGCTTCATCCTCGGCCACCTGCAGGAGCACGTCGAGCAGCTCGATGGGCTGGAGCTGGTCACCCTCGACGAGATCCGCGGCGCCGCCGAGCGGATCCGGGGAGTGGCGCTCCACACCCCGCTCCTGCGCTGGGATGACCGGACCTGGCTCAAGCCGGAGAGCCTGCAACCGGTTGGGGCATTCAAGATGCGCGGCGCCTATAACGCGGTCGCCTCCCTGACCGATGCCGAGCGGGCCCGTGGGGTCGTCACCTACTCATCGGGCAACCATGCGCAGGCCGTGGCTCGAGCCGCCCGTCTGCTGGGGGCGCACGCAACGATCGTGATGCCGGAGGACGCACCGCCCGTGAAGGTGGATGGGGTCCGCCGCGACGGGGCCGAGATCGTGTTCGCGGGGCGAACCGGCGAGGAGCGTCATGCCATCGCCCTGCAGACGGTCGAGCGCGACGGGCGGGTCATGATCGAGCCGTACGACGATCGGCGCATCATCGCCGGGCAGGGCACCTGCGGCCTGGAGATCGGCGAGGACCTGCCCGAGGTCACCAGCGTTCTCATCCCGGTGAGTGGCGGCGGCCTCTCGTCGGGGATCGCCACCGCCATCAAGGCGCTCGCGCCGAACGCCAGGGTGATCGGGGTGGAGCCCGAGCTGGCGGCGGACGCGAAGGAATCACTGGCGACCGGCGAGATCGTGCGCTGGGACGGGGCGCTCACCACGCGCACCATGGCTGACGGGCTGCGCGTCGAGAAGCTCGGCTGGCTCCCCTTCCTCCACCTGCGCCGTTTCATGGACGAGATCGTCACCGTCAGCGAGGAGGAGATGGCCGATGCGATGCGCCAGCTCGCCGCCCGTGCCCGCCTGGTGGTCGAGGCGTCCGGCGCGGCCGGGATGGCCGCTCACCTCTCCGGCGCCGCGCCCCAGCCCGATGGCGACGACCATCGGGTCATCGTCATCAGCGGTGGCAATGTCGACCCCGTGCGGTTTGCCGAGATCCTGACCGGCGGCTAGGCGGACCTCGTCCTTCGGGCACCGGCCAGCAGGACCGCTGCGCCCACCGCCACGAGGACCCCGATCGCGGCCACGCTCGCGTAGCCGATCCCGAAGCCGCCCCCTTCCGCCACCGCCCCTGCCACGAATGGCCCGATCCCGAGGCCGGCCGAGAGCGCCGTGGTGTAGCCGCCCAGCCCGGTCGCCCGCAATTCGGCCGGCGCCCGCTCGCTGATCACCACCTGGATCATCATCAACGTGAAGGCGAGCGCCAGGATTGCCGTCACCAGGACGGCCGCGATCCCGATCGGCCCGGTCTGCAGTCCCAGCAGCGCGGTGATCACCGCGTAGCCGACACATCCGGCAGCGGCCGCCAGCGGAGCGACGGCCCTTTCATCGATGAGTCGGCCGAGCGGCACTCGCGACAGGCCGTTGACAATCGACTGGAGCGCCAGCAGCAGGCCGACCGAGCCGGCCGCCAGCCCGATCGAGGTCCCGAACAGCGGGAAGAGGCCG
>CAZDAV010000166.1:0-3005 GCA_964503725.1 uncultured Steroidobacteraceae bacterium | reverse complement strand
CGGGTGCGGCATCGGGTGCGGCATCGGGCTCCGCCATCGGCGCACGGACCGTATCCGCCGCGGCGACGGCTGATTTCGGGGCGGCCAGGATGCGCGCCTCCTCGCCGCCGACCCCCAGGATCCCGCGACTCCCCTGGGAGAGGATCTCGATGTCGAGGTCGGTCAGCTCCGCGCTGAACTCCTTCATGGCGGTCCTGATCGCCTCTTCGACGTTCTTGCCGGTGAACTCTCGGAATGTCATCTCTTTCGGCCTCGTCGCTTCTTCTTGCCCGGGCGCGGTCCGGGGCGGTTGTCGCCACCGGATGAGCCCGCCGGGCGGGGGTTGGTGGGCTGCACGGGTCGCTTCCCCGGGTTGTCGGTGGCCGACGCCTCGCGGCGTGGCGGGGCGCTGATCAGCGCCGTCTCCGGCCGCGGCGCGAAGCCGGGCTGCCATCCGAAGAGGGGGAAGAGGTTGCCCCAGCCCATGATCTGGAACTGCTGCGCAATGAGGTAGGCGGTGTAGACGACCCAATACAGGATCAGTCCGCTCGGGAAGAGGCCGCCCCACCAGATCGTGAGCAGCGGGAAGAGGTAGGTCATGGTGTTGGTGGTGGAGGAGGTCGGGTCGTCGGGGATGGGCTTCGGGCTCGTCATGCGCACCTGGACGAACTGCAGCAGCGCGGCCACGATCGCCAGCCCCGAGACGACGAACCCGATGCCCGGGATGGCCACCGAGAAGACATGGTCGATCTGCGCAAGGTCCAGGTTCCCGAGCCACGAGACGGTGGTGTTGATCGAGTCATTGAGCTTCAGTGGATCGATCAGCTGACAGTTGAGCGGCAGGAACTGCGTGAAGTCGCCGCCGGTGAATTGCGGGAGATTGCACGAGGCCCCGCTGCCGACCACGGGAGCGGCGAACTGCACCTGGGTGATAACGCCTGCACCGTCCACGATGTCGTCGATCTTCTCGATGCCGGGCAGCGCGGCCTGGAGCTGGGCGAAGGTGTCGGATGCCGCGTTCTGGGCCGATAGGGTCACCACGTTCGAGGCGCGGATCAGGGCCTGGTACAGCGCGAACAGGAGCGGCAGCTGGAGGAGGACCGGCAGGCAGCCGGCGGTCGGGCTGACGCCGTGCTCACGGTAGAGGGCCTGCGTCTCCTCGGCGATCTTGGTGCGGTTGCCCTTGTGCTTGCGGCTCACCTCGCGGACGAGCGGCGCCATCCGCGCCATCTCCTTCTGCGATCGGATCTGCCGCACGAAGAGGGGGGCCAGCAGCGTCCGGATGACGATGGTGAAGACGATGATCGCCAGCGCGAAGTCGCTGAACAGGATCTGGTACGAGGCGATCAGCAGGTTGAAGAGGGGCAGGAAGAAGACGTCCCAGGGCGGCGAGAAGTGCTCGATCCCCAGGAACCCTGCGCCGATCACCGGTGTCAAGTCGCCGCGCCCTCTCTAGTGAACCGGGTCATAGCCGCCCGGGTGCAGCGGATGGCAGCGCCCGATACGGCGAGCTCCCATCCAGGAGCCGCGCAGCAGCCCGTGGCGCTCGATGGCCTCATAGGTGTACCGCGAGCAGCTGGGCGTGTATCGACAGCTGGGCGGCATCCACGCGAAGAGCCGCTGGTAGGCGACGATCAATCCGAGCCCGATCTTCCTCATCCACCGATCCCCGATCGCTCCAGGAGCGATCGGAATGCCTCTCGCAGCTCCGCCTGGCTGGCTGCCCCGGCCTCCGGCCTCGCGATCAGGAGCAGGTCCCAGCCCGATTCCATTGCGCCGAGCTGCTGACGGACAATGTCACGCAGCCGACGCCTCACCCGGTTCCGCTGAACCGAGCCGCCCAGGGTGCGCGGTGTGCTCAGTCCGATCCGCGTCATCGGCCCTTCCGTTCGCAGCGAGCGCAGAACCAGCAGCCGTGAGGAGCGGGCCGTTCCGTGGCGCCCGAGGGCATCGAAGTCCGCCTTGCGCCGAAGCATGGGAAGCGGCGGCACGTGGCGTCCCTCGTCGACCGTCAGACGCTGAGCTTCTCGCGCCCCTTTGCCCGGCGACGGGCAAGCACGCGCCGACCACCCTTCGAAGCCATGCGAGCGCGGAAGCCGTGTTCCCGCTTCCGGGCGCGCTTCTTGGGCTGGTAGGTCCTCTTCATGAGAGCGTGCCTGTCCTCGTACAGCGGCGGCGAATCGGGCCCACGAACACGCGAACGGCTGGCGTCATCGCCAGCCTCACGCGAGGTCATCATGGTGCAGCCCGTCTCGCCTGCCTCGGGATTCTAGCGACGCGCCGCCGGGGGTGTCAAACCTCCGGGCGGCCTGCGGCACGATGTTGAGCGAATCCATTGCTCCTCCCGAAAGGGTGCTGCTACACTACCGCGACCCCCCGAGGCCCGACGCCCATCTACCGGGTCCCGTGCGCCCCGAGGGGACCGCGACAGGTCCTCGGCACGGCACGGCGCAGATCGGTTGGGAGTGGGCTATTGATGGATGCGAAGCAGGTCTGGCGTGCCGTTCTGGGCGAGCTGCAGGTCTCCCTCTCCCCCGCCAACTTCGAGACCTGGCTGAAGGACACGTCGCTCGTCGACCTCGACGAGAACCGCTATCGCATCGCCGCGCCGAACGGGTTCGCGCGCGACTGGCTCGACAACCGATATCGCACCCTCATCAGCCAGACGCTGGCGCGCGTCGTGGGCGGGTCGGTTCAGGTCGAGTTCGTGGTCGCCGACGCGCCCGGCCCGGTGCCCAACCAGGCGGACGACGAGACGCTGCCGCTGCCGCCCGCCTCCGCCGGCGGCAACACCGTCAACCTGAGTGGGCGCTACAACTTCAGCAACTTCATCGTGGGCAGCGCCAACCGGCTCGCCCACGCCGCCGCCCTCTCGGTCGCCGAGCGCCCCGGGCACGCCTACAACCCGCTCTTCCTGTATGGCGGGGTGGGGCTCGGCAAGACCCACCTGATGCATGCCATCGGGAATGCGGTGGCGGTCAAGTTCCCGCGCAAGCGGATCCTGTACGCGACGAGTGAGAAGTTCA
>CAZDAV010000165.1:0-3037 GCA_964503725.1 uncultured Steroidobacteraceae bacterium | reverse complement strand
ATCTCCGCCTTGAGAGGGCGGTGTCCTGGGCCTCTAGACGAATGCGGCACGGGTCTGCGGCGGGACGCGGGCGAGTATAGCAAGCGCCTCTGCCGCGCCTCAAACCGGTGGCTCAGCGAGCGGCGGCTCCGGCCAGCGGCGCCACCATCACGTGCCGCCGCTCCTCCAGCCAGCCGAGCACCGAGCCGGCCACCTGGGGCCAGGTCTCGGAGCCCATCACCAGCCCGAAGTGGGAGGCAGAGGGGAAGTACTCGTAGGTGGCATTCAGCAGGTCGGCGGTGCGTCGCGCCTCCGACGGGTGGATCACGTCGTCCAGTCCGGCGCCGATCACCAGCGTCGGCACGGTGATGCGTTCGGTCTCGACCGGCACGCCCAGCATTCGCTCGCGACGCGCGCTCCCCGACTCGCGGGCGCCGGCCAGCATCTCCTGCATCTTCTCCAGCTCGTCGTCGGCCATGTCCGGCATCCACTCGTGCAGCCGCTCCCAGGGCTGGATCCAGCCCCACCAGTCCGCGTCGTACACCTCGGGGACGAGCTTCAACTCGTGTTCGTCGGGGCGTCGCGGCAGGGCCGCCGCCGGGGGCGACGGCGCGAGCAGCACCAACCCGAGAACGCGGTTGTGCTCGGCGTAGAGCATGGCCGCCAGGGCTCCGATCCCCCAGCCGATGACGATCGGCGGGCGACCCAGCTGGCGGACCGCGACGCCGATATCGGTCGCGTAGTCGCGCATGCGGGTCACGCCCAGATCGGCAAGGTCGGAGGTGTAGTGGCCCCGCAGGTTCATGGCGTGGGCCTCCCAGCCCCGCTCGGCGAAGTAGGCGCCGAAGCTCGACCACAGCCACGAGCCGGTCAGGGCGCCATGGACCAGCAGCAGCGGTGGCTTGCGGCTGCGCCGCTCGGGCTGCTGCGTCTCGACATAGATCCCCTCGGGATCGATGTAGACCTCGTCGCGCTTGATGGCCTGGACCACGCTACTCGTCGCCCTCCACGGAATTGAAGACCATGCCGGTCAGCAGTTTGGGATAGAAATAGGTCGATTTCTGGGGCATCACCTCGCCCGCGCTGGCCACCGCGGCGAGCTCCGTGAGGCGAGTGGGACGCACCAGCAGGGCGGCCTTCGCCTCGCCGCGGTTCACGGCGGCGATGGCATCGGGCACGCTCCTAGTGTAGGCGAGGTGCGTCCCCGCGGCGATAGCCGCGGCATCGATTCCCAGCCGATCGCCAAGGACAGTGGCGTGCAGCACGGACAGGTCCAGTGCTCGCAACGCCGGGCTTCCCGGCTCGCGGCGCATCCGATCCCCCACCGCATCCGCGTCGCCGACCAGCAGGTGTCCCTCGCCGCGCGGCAGGACCAGGCCGAAGGTCGGTCCGTCGGCATCACGCAGCTCCACCAGCCGTGCGGCAAGGTCGGCGGGAGCGACCGGGAATGCCTGCCAGATTGGATCCGGATCGCGAACCAGGGAGCGCAGCGCGTCGGCATCGGCCCTGATCAGGAGCCGATGGGTGGCCAGGATCTCGAGCGGCTCACGCTCGGCGTTGACGAGCACGACCATCATCCAGTCGGCCGCCAGGCCACCGGGCGGCGCGTCCCTCCGAGACGGCTCCGAGCGGATCTCCGCCTGGTAGGCGAGCGCCGTCTCGTACCGGTGGTGCCCGTCGGCGATGAACAGCTGCCGGCCCGACAGGTAGTCGAGCAGCTCCCGGCTCGGGGCCATTGTCGCAAGGGTGTGGAGCAGCCCGTCCCCATCGCGCGCGCGTCGCTCGTCGGTGGTCGGCAGGCTCATCAGTCGGTCATATCGATCCGACCCGTCGAAGTACAGGACCAGGATCGGCGACAGCTGGGTATGGGTCGCCCGGAGCAGCCCCAGCCGATCGGCCTTCGGACCGGGCATGGTCAGCTCGTGCGCCCGGATCCCGGCACCCAGCGGCTCGAGGCGCAATCGGGCCAGGACACCGTGAACGGCCGGCTGGTCGGGGGCCTCTGGCCGAGCGTGACCGTAACCGTAGATAGACGGCTCAGGATGCCGCGCGAGCGTGCCGTCGCGTAGCCAGGCAGCCAGGGTCGAGGCCGCGGCGGCGTGCGGATCGGCCTCGGCTGACAGCTCCAGCCGCACGGCGTTGTGCTCGTCGCGGGCCAGCAGCTCACGCTGCATCGCGGGCGGGATGACGTCATACGGCGGACACACGAGGTCGGTGATGTCGCCGCCGGCAACGCGATCCAAGGCGTAGCCGATCCCGCGGAGCGGGCGAACGAGGGGCATGAAGCGGAGTGTACCGATCCCGTCGCTACACTCTCGGCAGCGGGGCGGCTGAAACTGGCGAGGCGCACCCCGCGTCTACTGTCCAGACCAACACCCTTCCCTCCGCGAGGTCCGATGACGCACCGCCCCGGCAGCCTGGCTCGCCTCGCCGTCGCCGCCCTCCTGGCTGGGCTGCTGGTGCCCGCCGTGGCGGCCCCGGTCGGGGCTGCAGGCGAGATCGGAATGGAGGCGCGCGCGCTGGTCGGCGGCCGCTTCGAGGCGAGTGGCTGGGCTGCCCTGGCGGTCACCCTCTCCAACGACGGCGCGCCCACCACCGGCTATCTCGCCGCGGAGGGCGAGGACGGGACCGTGCGCCGCTTCGTCGAGCTCCCGGCCGGGGCCCACAAACAGGTGACGCTCTACGTCCGGCCGGCGGCGTTCGTGCGCACGGTCGAGCTGCGCTTCGAGTCGATCGAGGGCGCCTCCCTGGCGGTCGGGAGTGTCACCCTCCGGGTCCTGGAGCGCACCTCTGGCCACGTCGCGCTCGTTGGCGACGGAGGCGGCAATCTGCGCCCGCAGCTCATCGCTCGAGGCGCCGGCTTCCCTGAGCCGATCCCCCTCGCCCCCGGCGACTTCCCGGAGCGGCCCGAGCCGCTGCGCGGCATCGAGACGATCGTGTGGGCGGCCGACTCCGGCAGCCTGACCGAGGCACAGCGTCGCTCGCTGGAGCGCTGGGTCGCGGCCGGCGGGCAGCTGATCGTGCTCGGTGGCCCGGACTGGCAGGCACGCACCGCCGC
>CAZDAV010000164.1:0-3071 GCA_964503725.1 uncultured Steroidobacteraceae bacterium | reverse complement strand
TGCTCGTCAGCAGGGCGAGCAGGATCGCCAGCCCGACGAGGAGGATGACCAGGCCAATCAGATCGTCAGGCATTGATCCGTCCCTTCTCCAGATTGCCGCGGGGCCGGCGTGGGCCGGCGAGATCCTCGGTCGCGGCCAGCATAGGACATCACGCGGCGCGAAGGTCGAAGACGACCTTGACCGATGCCTTCGGCCCGCGCCCCATCGCCGTTCGGAGCGCGGCTCGCCAGTCCTCCAGCCGGAACCGATGCGTCACCAACCCGTCGACCTGCGGCGCACCGTCCGCGGAGAGGAGCCCGAGCAGGTGGGTGAAGGTGTGCGGCTGTCCCGGGACCGATGCCTCCCGTCCGTAGACATAGTTGCCGATGATCCGCAGCTCGCGCGCCCAGGCGAGCGTCAGGTCGAGGCTGCTCACCTGCGCCACGGTGCCGATCAGCGCCAGGTGCCCGCGCGGCGCCGTCACGCGCAGGGCGGCATCCAGGCTGGCCGCGTTGCCGGCGCATTCGTACACGAGCTCGAAGCCACCGGTCAGCGTCGGGGCGCCGGTGAGCCCCCGATGCTCGCGTGCGCCGGCGATCTCGACCGCCGCCCGCCGCGCGCCGTCGCCCCGGCGATCCATGACCACGTGACGGGCTCCCAGGCGCGACGCCAGCTCGGCCTGATGCGGGTGGCGCACCACGATCGTCGTCTCGATCTGCGGCGCGACCATGCGCAGCGACGCGAGGGTGCCGAGGCCGATCGCCCCGCCACCGATCACCAACGCCCGCTCCCCATCGGCCGGCAGCTGCGCCAGCACCGCGCGCAGGCCACACGCCAGCGGCTCGACCAGCGCCGCCGTCTCGTCGCTGAGCGCATCGGCGACCGGGTGCAGCTGGCTGGCATGCGCCAGCATCCCGTCCGACCAACCGCCGGGAAGATCCCGGCAGAAACCGATGAGCATGCCCGGGGAGAGCTTGCCCTCGGCGGCGCGGCGGCAGAGCGCGGGCGTCCCGGCGAGGCAGCCCGGGCACGGGTCGAGGCCCCGAACCGCACACGAGATGATCGGGTCGAGCACGACGCGCTGGCCGACCGCCACGCCGGCGCTCGCGCCTGCCTCCTCGACGACCGCCACCACCTCGTGGCCCATGATCGCCGGGAATGAGCTGAACGGCGTGAGCACCGCGCTCGCCTTGCCGGTGAGCATGGCGATATCCGATCCGCAGATCCCCGCGAGGAGCGGTCGCAGCCGCACCCAGTCGGCGCCGGGCAGCTCCGGCAACGTGTACGAGGAGATCCCGAGCCAGGGCATCCAGCCACCGGTCCAGCGCGGCAGGCGCGCGCCGAAGGCGCGCAGGGCCCGGTAGTTCAACGCCGACGCGCCGACGCGGACGCCGAGGCCGCGCATCGGGTCGGCGATCAGCTCATCGGGACGGAGCGCACGATGTGCGGGCCGACGCGCTCGAGGATCTCGTCCAGGTTCGGTCCGGTGATGGTCACGCCGTGGTTCTTCATGCCGATCACCGCGCGCCCGGGATCCGGTGCGTCACGGACGCGACCGGCAACCTCGAGGGCCAGTTCCTCGGTGCCACACGGATAGACCTGTTCGGTCGAGTCCGCGCCGGGGACCCAGCCGTGGACGTGCAGGATGGCCCCCACCTCGGGATGCTCGCGGTAGATGGTCAGGTGCTCGATGGCGTCGACCGAGACGCGCCGCGGCTTCACTCCCGGCGGCACGCTGAGGCGGATGACGCCCCGCAGCTGGTCGTAGCCGGTGACCAGCAGGATCTCGCGCCCCACCTCCCGCAGGTGGCTCTTGTCAACGCCGCTGGCGCTCATCCAGAAGGTATCGCCGGCACGCCGCGCGCTGGCGTTGCCGTAGCTCAGCCCGCCGATGCCGAAGAGCCGGTGCACGTGTCGCATGTCCGCCGCGGAGAGGAGCTCGTCGATCGGCCAGGGCGTGGGCAGCAGGTCGAGCTCGTCCAGGCGCTGGCCGGCGCGGAAGAGCGCGTCGGTGTGCTCGTCGCCATGCCAGAGCTCCGGCGGCAGGTCCGCGACGAACTCGTTGTCGATCACCATGCGCGACTCCGCCAGCGGCAGGATGCGGTCAGCCACCGCGTCGAAGAAGGCGCCGTCGTCGCCGTCGTGGGTGATGCGGTGGAAGCCCTGCTCGATGGTGATGAAGTAGGCCTCCGGGCCACGGCCGTTGCGGGCGATCGGGACGAAGACGTTCGAGAGCGTGCGAACCAGCATGGTGTAGCCGGCAGCTCGCATGTCATCCGGCTTGTCCGGCAGCTCGGCCACGCCGACCACGAAGATCTCCTTCGAGCGTCGCCGGAAGCTGGTCGGGCGTTCGGCATCGACGGCATGGATCACGACCCGCACATTCGGGTCGATGCTCGCATCACGGCCGCGATCGCGCTGCACCGGGTTGCCGCGCGCGGTGAGCGCGGCCGACAGGCCGTCCAGGAACCAGCGGGTCAGCAGGCCGCGAGAGCCGTTGACCACGGCGATGCCGCGCCCTCCGACCGCCTCACGCAGCTCCACGCTAGCCATCGGCCTGCTCCGTCTCCTCGGTTGGTGTCGGCGTCGGCTCCACGATCAGCTGCAGGCCCTCGACGCCGACGACGCGGATCGGGGTGCCCGGATGAATCTCACCGCTGCGGCTGCGGGCCGACCATGCCTCGCCGCCAGCATAGGCGATCCCCGTCGGCGCGAGGAGGGTCTGGGCAGTGCCGCCGGCCCCGACCAACGTCAGGATCGGCAGCGTGGAGCTGGCCTGTCGACGCATCTGCAGCAGGCCGCGGATCAGGACGAAGAAGAAGACCAGGGTGACCAGCACCGCGCCGAAGATGAGCACCGGGCTGACGCCCACATTGACGGCATCGGTCCCGTCGACGCGCGTATAGAGCGCGAAGGCGCCCAGCAGAAAGCAGACGATGCCGCCGACCGTCAGGAATCCGTAGCTCGTGAAATGCAGCTCCAGGACGAACAGGCCGATCCCCAGCAGGATCAGCAGCAGGCCCCCCACGTTGAGCGGCAGGCTGTTGGAGCCGATGAAGGCCAGCACGATGGCGATCGCCCCCAGCGAGCC
>CAZDAV010000163.1:1732-3073 GCA_964503725.1 uncultured Steroidobacteraceae bacterium | reverse complement strand
CTGCTCGGAGAAGCCGCCCTTCATCAGGTGCGGGATGCCGGTCGCGAACTCCAGGTTCTCCAGGCCGCGGGCCACCTCGCCCAGCGCGTCGCTCGGCACCTTGCCGTGCTCGCGGGTCAGGTGCGCCGCGATCTCGGCGCGGTGGGTGTCGACCAGGTTGCGGATGCGGAACAGGATCTCGGTGCGCTTGCTCAGTGACGTCGCCCGCCAGGCTGGGAAGGCTGCCTTCGCCGCCGCGACCGCGGCGTCGACCTCCTCGACCGATGCGAAATCGACCTCGCGCGCCAGCTCACCGGTGGCCGGGTTGTAGACCGGACCCGTGCGGCCGGAGGTGCCGGCCACGCGCTTGCCACCGATCCAGTGGTTGACGCGCTCGGTCGACCGGGGCTTGGATTCGGCTTGGGCCTTGGGCGGCTGGGCGATGCTGGTCATCGAGGAGCAACTCCGTCGTGGATGAGCATCAAGAGTACTGCGCCGGAAGGGCGTTGCCTATCGGCGGCCGACGGCCCTGGGAAGAGGTCTTGACAAGCGCGCGGGTCGGGGCGACTATAGCGGCAACCGATATAGCGCGAGGCGACATAGTGCACAGGAGCAACCGATGAGCGGGCGGTGGGTGGTTCGGCTCTTCCCCTCCGCCTGGCGCAGACGCTATGCGGACGAGCTGCTGGCGATCCTGGAGCTCCAGCATCCTGGTTTCCGCGGGGTGCTCGGCCTGCTGTACTGCGCCCTTGATGCGCACCTCGACCCACAGGTCATGGAGGGGGGCGAATTCTCGTTCATGGAAGGGAGACCGACAATGCGCACTCGCATCCTGGCCGCGGCCGCGGTGGGCGGTGGCCTGCTGCTCCTGTTCGGCCTGATCATCACCATCAACGACGGCCTCGGCGTGCGGCTCGCCCTCTTCTACGCACTCGCCACCATCGGACTCGTCGGCATGCACCGCCGCCAGGTCGACCAGGCGCCGCTCCTCGCCTGGGTCGGATTCGTGCCGGCGGTAGCCGCCTACAGCCTCAGCCTGGTCGGCGTGCTGGCAGGGCTTGCCGACGTGGCGCTGCCCGGCATCGCAGGCCGCAGCTACGGCTTTTTCATGCAGGAGGCGTTCTGGATCACATCAGCACTGTTCGGCGCAGTCACGCTGGGGATCGGCGAGCTGCCGCGGCCGGCCGCCCTCGCGTTGGCGATCGGCGCCCCGCTGGCCATGATCGGCATGTTCCTGGGCCCGCAGGCCGACACGCTGCTGGCCCTGCTGGCCCGCGTGGGCGTGATCATGTACGGCGGCAGCTTCATCTGGCTGGGGTTGAGCGGGTGGGCGCGTCGTCCCCACCCGATGATCTCGACCGC
>CAZDAV010000163.1:0-1632 GCA_964503725.1 uncultured Steroidobacteraceae bacterium | reverse complement strand
TCGGTGGGGCACAGCACCACTTCTGCACCGTACGCCCGCAGCAGCGCCTGCTTCTCGGGCGACTGCTTGTCGGCCATCACGAAGATGCACCGATATCCCTTCACTGCGGCCGCCATCGCCAGGCCGACCCCGGTGTTGCCGCTGGTCGGCTCGACGATCACGCCTCCCGGTTTGAGGAGCCCCGCACGCTCGGCGGCCTCGATCATCGGCATCGCGATGCGGTCCTTGACCGAGCCGCCGGGATTCATGTGCTCGAGCTTGGCGACCAGCCGCGCCGGCAGGCCGGCGGCCAGCCGATCGAGCGCGACCAGGGGCGTGGCGCCAACCGCGGCGGTCACATCGGGCAGGATGCCCCGTCGCTCAGCCAGGCTGCGCCTCCGCGGAGCTCGCCTGCATCCAGGCACCGGGCGTGCCCCAACCGCGGACATGCCGCAGGATCAGGAAGCCGGCCCCCAGCACCACGGCGCCGATGCCCAGCCAGATGGCCGTCGGGATGCCGGCGATCAGCCAGTTCTGCACCCGGAAGGTCTCCAGGTACGAGCGGACCACGCCGTAGCAGATCAGGTAGATGAGGACCATGTCGCCGTCGTACAGCCGATGCGCGAAGCGGCGGCTGATCCAGAACATGGCGCCGAGCGTTGCCAGGCTGAGGAGCGCCTCATACGCGAAGAGAGGGTGGAAGCGGGTGGTGTCGACCGGGAACAGGTTGAGGTTGGTCCACTCGCCGATGCGGTGGACGCTGGCGATCGGGATGCCCCATGGCAGGTCGGTCGGCGGGCCGTACAGCTCCTGGTTGACGAAGTTGCCGAGCCGTCCCACCGCCTGGCCCAGGGGCAGCGCCATGAAGAAGATGTCCAGCCAGCGGGCGGTTGGAAGCCGATTGATTCGGGTGTAGGCGAAGAGCGTCAGCGCCCCGCCGGCTACGGCGCCGGGAATCCCCAGGCCACCGATCCACACCTGCGGGATGAGCGCTACGTTGGCCGCGTAGTAGTCCCACTGGTGGATGACGTGGTAGATCCGCGCCCCGATGATGCCGCCGGCAGCCACCCACAGCAGCATCGACCAGCCGACCTCGGGGTTCTCGCCGCGGCGTCGCGCCTCGGCGGTGCCGACCAGGGCGGCGAGCAGGATGGCCGACGCCATGATGATGCCGTACCAGTGGATGGCCAGCGGGCCGATGCGGATGGCGATCGGGTCGATCACGCGGCGGATGATACCCCGGCAGCCGATCGGCCCCCTCTAGTCACGCGACTGCCACGAGGCGTATCGTGCCCCATCCAGCAGCGAGGTCCCTGATGAGCCACGCGGCCCCTGCCCCCGGCGTCACGACGACGCGGCCGCCCCTCCCGTTCTCACATCTCCTGAAGCTGTCGGTCTACTGGTTCGGGATCCTCACCATCTGGGGCGGGCTGAACAACATCATCCTGCCGGTCCGGATCGACGAGATCGACAGCGCCAACGCCGGATTCCTGCTGGCGATCATCAATGGCGTGGCGGTCCTGATGGCGATCGTGGTGCAGCCGACGGTGGGGATGATCAGCGACTACACCGTCAGCCGATGGGGGAGGCGGAAGCCATACATCGTCATCGGCGCCACCCTGGACGTCGTCTTCCTGTTCGGGCTGGCCGCCT
>CAZDAV010000162.1:0-3120 GCA_964503725.1 uncultured Steroidobacteraceae bacterium | reverse complement strand
GCGCGGAGGCAAGGGACGCAGTCGGGTGCGGGGCACGCTGGGCCTCCGCGGGGTGAGGCAGAGAACGGCCAGGAGGCCGGCCGGCATCAGGACCAGCAGCGCGGCGGTGGCAGGCAGCGTGTAGGCGAACTGAACCGGATCCGGACCGGTGAACCGCGGGAAGGGGATGACCCCAAGGGCCGTTCCCCACCACAGGAGAGCGCCCCCGAAGGCGGGAAGCAGCAGGAAGCGGCGCCACCAGCCCCCTTCAATGGCGATCGCCACCGATCCGGCGAGCAGGCCGGCGATGCCGCCGGCCAGCGACACGAGGATCCCAATCGGGGTCCACGGCAGGCGCCCGACGAGGTACCCGTCGACGAGCGACAGCCCCGGGTTGTTCAGCACCTCGACCCAGGCGGTGAGAAGCAGGATCGATGGCCCGATGACCAGCAGGGCGAGCGAGAAGCGGGCCCACCAGTGGGCGCCAGCGACCATGCGCGCCCCGCCGGACTCGGGCATGGCCAGCACTATACTCGCGGCCATGAGCCGCACCATCGAGCTGCTGCTGGGCATCATGCTCCTGGTCATCGGCCTGCTCGTGCTGGCCAGCGAGCCGATCGGGAGCTGGGTTGGCGGGCTCGGCATCAGCAACGAGCTGCTCGCCTGGTGGCCGGCAGGCGTGGTGGTGCTCGCGCTCTTCTTCCTGCTCCCGGCGCTGGGTGGCCAGAACCGCCGCCTGCGGGCGGGCATGGTCATCCCCGGCGCCTTCCTCGCCGGGCTGGGTGGGGCGCTGCTGTACACCAGCCTCGGGGACCGATGGCCTGCCTGGTCGTACCTGTGGACGGTGATCCCGTTCTCGATCGGGATCGGGCTCTACGCAGCCGGCTGGATCGCCGACCTGCCGGCCTTCAAGTGGATCGGCTCGGGGATGGCGGTCGGGGCGGCCATTGCGTACCTCGCCTTTGCCACGGCATTCGGCGGCGAGGCGTTCCGGCTGGTCGGCTCGGTGGGGATCATCGTGCTCGGCCTGGCCCTGGTGGCGGGCGGCCTGGCGGAGCGGCTGAGTCGCAAGGGGAGCGGCTAGGCGGGACGCTCTCCCAGCCATTTGTCGAACCAGGCCAGGATCCGTTCCATCCGGTCGATGCGCCGATCGGGCCGCCCGTTGCTTTTCATGTCGTGGTGCTCCTCCGGGTAGAGGACGAGCTCCGCTTCGCGGCCCAGGGCGCGAAGCGCGACGAAGAGCTGCTCGTTGTCTGCGGCGGGGCAGACGAGGTCCTCCTCCGACTGCAGGATGAGCAGGGGGGTGTGGATGGCGGCGACGTTGCTGAGCGGCGATGAGCGCCAGGCGCGGAGCATGCCCGCTCGGCTCAGGGGGTCGCCGACACGCCACTGGCGACCGAAATGCACACCAAAATACGAGTTCGCCCAGGTGGATACCTGGTTGCTGACGCCGTTCTCGCCGACGGCGGCGCGGAAGCGATCCGTCACGCCGATCAGCCATTGCGCCAGGTAGCCGCCGTACGACAGCCCCATCACGCCCACGCGCTCCGGGTCGGTCAGGCCGCGGGCGATGAGCGCATCCACGGCAGCCAGCGCATCCTGCGCGTCCACCTCGCCCCAGTGGCCGCGCACCACCTTCGTCCACGCGGCGCCGAAGGTGGCCGAACCGCGAATGTTCGGCATCAGCACTCGATATCCGGCGCTGCACAACAGGGTGCTGTCCATCGTCCCGCCCGGAGCCCAGGCTCCGGCGGGTCCGCCGTGTATGTGCAGGATTGTCGGCAGAGGCTTGCCCTTCGCTCCGGCCGGCGACGCGACCCAGACCTGCATCGGGCCGCCCGGCACGTCGACCCACAGCTCGTCCCAGCGCGGCAGCGGGAAGCGCCCCTGCCAGGCCGATCCATCCCGCGTGATCGGGCGCAGGCGCGCGGGTGGGCGCGTGCCCTCCGCCTCGACCGCGTAGATCTCGGCAGCGTGTCGATCCAGGCCGGCACTCAGCGCGATTCGACCGGCCGCAGCAGCCACGCCGGCGCCCACCACC
The DNA here is from genome assembly GCA_964503725.1 of uncultured Steroidobacteraceae bacterium. GTDB lineage: Bacteria > Chloroflexota > Limnocylindria > QHBO01 > QHBO01 > CF-167. The sequence goes on along the minus strand of CAZDAV010000162.1, from coordinate 1,100 downwards.
CGTCCGGGGGCGACCATTGCCTGGGCCTTTCCGGCGCGAGAGATGCGGTATGGCAGGTTGCGCCCATCCGCAGCCACGATCACCAGCAGCTCGTCGGGCGACAGCCAGATCGGTCCCTGCGCGTCCTCCGCCTGTACCAGGTCGGCCCAGGCGTCGCAGCCGACCGACCGGTCCAGGGCCCGCGTGAGGTTGCGCGGCTGACCCCCGTCGATGGGCATGACCCACAGGCTCGAGGTGATCACGTCGCCGGCGTCGGGGACATCGGTCCCGATGAAGGCAAGCCAGCGACCGTCCGGCGAGATGGCGGGCCGGCCGGCGTCGCCGCGCAGGCTCGCGAGCTCACGGACCTTGCCGCCGTCGGCCGGCACGCGATACAGGCGGGTCTGCGGCGAGATGTTCGCGTCCGGGCCGGTGTCGGCGCTGAAGGCGAGCCACGTGCCGTCAGGGGCCCAGGCGTGCTCGTCGGCGTCGTAGTCGCCTCGCGTCAGCTGTCGTGGCCGGGCGCCGCGCCTGGCTGCGACGACCCAGAGGTGCGTGCGCCGATCGAGGAGCCCGGACTCGTCATCCCGGTAGTCGGTGCGGGTGATGCGGCGCGCTGTCGGGCCGCGATCCTTGATCGGGCGCCCGACGGTGAATCGGCGGTCGCTGGCCTGGGCGAGGAGCGCCAGCGTGCTCCCGTCGGGGCTCCAGCGCGGCGACCCGGCCCCGTGCGGGAGGCGGGTCAGGTGCCATGGCGTGCCGTCTTCCAGGGGAACGATCCACAGCTGGGGTTCGGCAGACTTCTGCGCGCTCGACACCTCCGCCGGGGTCCGCACGAAGGCGACCGTGCTCCCGTCAGGTGAGATCGCTGGAGAGGCGTCCCGGACCACGCCATCGGTCAGTCGACGCGGGCGGCCGCCGCGCCACGGGACGACCCAGAGGTGGGATCGATACGCGCCCCGGTGCACCACCCGTCGGGCGTAGACGACCCATTCCCCGTCGCTGGAGAGTTCGAATGATTCGATCGCGACCTGGGCGTTGACGAGGGAGCGGCCGGTGGGGATGGCCATGCGGCGCGGAGCATAGTCGACCACCCACCGCGCCGTTGACCCGGCCCATGC
>CAZDAV010000161.1:0-3125 GCA_964503725.1 uncultured Steroidobacteraceae bacterium | reverse complement strand
CTCCATCACCTTCGAGAACGTGCCCGCCTTCGCGATCGAGATCAATGCACCGGTCGAGGTACCGCAGATCGGACGAGTGAAGGTCGACGTGGCGTGGGGCGGCATGTTCTACGCCATCGTCGAAGCCGAAGCGCTTGGTCTGCGCCTCACTCCCGACGAGGGGCGCGACATCGTGCGGTTGGGCGAGATGGTCAAGGCCGCGGCCCGCGAGCAGATCCCGGTGGCGCATCCCGATCATCCCGAGATCCGTGGCATCAGCATCGTCGAGCTGACCGCGCCGCCAACGCTCGCCGGAGCGCATGGCAAGAACACGGTGGTCGTCAGCTCGGGCACGCTTGACTGGGATCGGCCCGAGTCCTTCACCGGCGTCCTCGACCGATCCCCGTGCGGCACCGGCACCTGCGCGCGAATGGCCGTGCTGCACGCTCGCGGCAAGCTGGGAATCGGCGAGGACTACGTGCACGAGGGGATCCTGGGCACCGCCTGGACCGGGCGGCTGCTGCGCGAGACGACCGTCGGCCCATACCGGGCCGTGGTGCCGCAGCTCACCGGCAGCGCCTGGATCACGGGGCGCACCGAGTACGTCGTCGACCCCGACGACCCCTTCCAGGATGGCTTCACGGTCGGGGACCTGTGGGGCCTCATGTAGGGCCCTCGCCTTCCACATGCCCGTGGTGCCTCCATGGTCATCGAGGGGCTACAACGGGCAAGATGACACCTTCCTGGGTCCCTGCGTGGCCGAATGGTCATGGGGTGACTGCCGATGGCACCCAGCGACCCGTCGTTGGCCGTTGTAGCCACTCCGTGACGGTCGGCGTTACGGAACGCCTGGCACCGGCAGCTTCGGTGACCTGGAAGGGGGCGTGGCTACACTCACGTCGATGACGACCGATGCGGTCACCGGCGCCAGCAGCTACACGGGCCGCTTCATCGCGCAGCGGCTCGTGGCGGACGGTCGCTCGGTGATCGACCTGACCCGACGGCCGCGGCATCCGCACCCGCTCGGTCCGAACGCCACGAGCGCGACGCTCGACTTCGATCATCCCGATCGGCTGGCGCAGATCCTCGACGGCGTCGACACGCTCTACAACACCTTCTGGATCCGATTCGAGCGCGGACCGATCACGCACGCCTGGGCGATCGAGCGCAGTCGAATCCTCTTCGCGGCGGCCCGCCGTGCGGGGGTTCGCCGCATCGTGCACCTCAGCGTCATCAACGCTGCGCACGACGCCCCGACGGCCTACTTCCGGGCGAAGGCCCTGGCGGAGGACGCACTCATCGGCTCCGGCATCTCGTACGCCATCGTGCGGCCGACCGTCACCTTCGGCCCCGGCGACATCCTGCTCAATAACCTCGCCTGGACGCTGCGGCGGCTGCCGGTCTTCGGGATCCCCGGCGACGGCCGCTACCCGATCCAGCCGGTACACGTGCATGACATCGCCGATCTCGCCGTGCGGGCGAGCAAGGAAACCAGCGGCACCGTCGTCGACGCGGCGGGTCCGGATACCTTCACCTTCCGCGAGTTCGTGGCGCTCGTGCGTGAGGCGGTCCACAGCCGAAGCCTGGTCGTGGCGATGCCTGTCGGCGCGGCGCTGATGGCCGCCCGGCTCATCGGCCTGTTCGTCCGCGACGTGGTGCTGACCCGCGACGAGGTGACCGAGCTCCAGGCTCGTCTCATGTGCTCCGCAGCGCCGCCGACGGGGAAGATCCGCCTCGCCGACTGGCTGGCCGCCAACGCCAACGGCCTCGGGCGGGAGTGGGCATCCGAGCTCGACCGCCACTTCCGGACGCAACGGGTGTAACGGCGAGCGTACGTACAATCAAGGGGGCGAGCAGCTCGCGCCCCTCATCGCCCCGAGCCAGGAGTCAGACCGAATGCGCACCCTCCCCCGCCCCGCGGCCATGCTCAGCATCGTCGCCATCAGCGCCCTCGTCGTCGTCGCGTGCCAGAACGTCGGCAGCGGCAGCACGGCGCCCGGCTCCGGGATCACCATCAACGTCAGCCAGACCGATGCCGGGGGCGCGCTGAGCGGCGAGGGCGACATGACGCTCTACCTGCTGACCACCGATTCCGCCACGGCCAGCACCTGCGATAGCAGCTGCGCAAACACCTGGCCGCCGCTGCTGGGAACCGCGGCGCAGGTGACCGCCGGCGACGGCGTGAGCGACGACTTCGGAACGATCACCCGCAGCGACGGCACCCAGCAGATAACCCACGACGGACATCCGCTGTACTACTACGGCGGCGACGATGCGCCGGGCGATTCGAACGGGCAGGGAACCAACGACGTGTGGTTCATCGCACCCGGCGATGCGACGCCGGCGAGCGCCGAGGCGAGTGTGGACGAGACGGGCGGCGGCCCATCGGCCACCCCGTATCGCGCCCCCGGCTACTGAGTCGCGCAGGCACTGCTGAGCCGCGCCGGCGCGCGGCGGCACTGGGCGGCTGCGGGAGTAGACTCGGCAGACCGTGAAGCGCAGGAACTCCCAGGAGCGCGACGAAGCCGACGCTCGAGAACAGGCCGAGAGTCGGCGCGAGAAGCTGTTGGCGGAGCTCAAGGCTCGGGAGGAAGCGGGACGCCAGATTCCCACGCCTCCACCCGCTGAGGCGGAACCCACTGAATCGGTGCCCAGCGAACCCGATCCCGAGCCCGCCAAGCCGGACGGTGCTGCCCCCCGCGAGGACGAGACCAGCTAGCGGTCCGCCAGGGGTTGACACGTTGGCGAACGCATGTATAGTACCGACAGGTTATATAACCTGTCAGTGATGGACATGCAGCAGACCGACACCCTCAGCACCACGTTCGCCGCCCTTGCCGACCCGACCCGGCGGGCGATCCTGGCCCGTCTCGCCGAAGGCGAGGCATCGGTCAAGGACCTGTCCGCACCGTTCGACATGAGCCAGCCCGCCATCTCCAAGCACCTCCGCGTGCTGGAGCGAGCCGGACTCATCGAGCAGGGTCGACAGGCGCAGTGGCGACCACGACGGCTGAAGGCGGGCCCGCTGCGCGACATCTCCGACTGGGTGAGCCAATACCGCCGCCACTGGGAGGAGAGCTTCGAGCGGCTGGACGCCTATCTCCGCGAAGTACAGGAAAGTCAGGAGCACGGACATGGAGACGACG
>CAZDAV010000160.1:0-3191 GCA_964503725.1 uncultured Steroidobacteraceae bacterium | reverse complement strand
CGCTGCTCGACCATCCGCTTGGCGGCGTCGATGTTGTCCACCTCCAGGTAGCCGCGCGGCGCGATCCCCGCCTGCCGGAAGACCGCACTCGTCAGTTCGTGGTACGAGCTGGTGCGGTCGAACAGGATGAGGTGCTCGGTGGCCATCCGCTCCATCCGGATCTGCCCGCTCGATGCGAACGGATGCCCGCGATGCACGACCAATACGAGCTCGTCCTCATACAGTAGGGACGAGGCCACCTCGGCATGCTGGATCGGCCGCATCAGACCGAGGTCGACCTCCTCGCGCAGCACCATCTCGAGCACGTCTTCCGAGTGTCCGCTGCGCACCGACAGGTGCACGCCCGGATGGTTCGCCTGGAACCGATGCAGCATGGTCGGCAGGACGTAGGTGCTCACCGCCGGCGCCGCACCGATGGTCAGTCGCCCCCCACTCCCGCTCGCAACTTCGGCCACTGCTTCGCGCCCGCGCTCCACGGCGGCCACCGCTCGCTCGGCGTGCGGCAGCAGGGCGCGCCCGGCCTCGGTCAGGCGGCTGCCATGCCGGCCACGGGCCAGCAGCGGGCTGCCGAGCGTGCGCTCCAGTCCCTGGATGCGCGCCGTGAGCGCAGGCTGGCTTACGAACAGGGCCTCCGCCGCGCGGCTGATGGTGCCGCGACGAGCGACCTCGATGAAGGCCTGGAGCTGTCCCAGCTGTGGAGCGGTGATATCGGTCATGCTGATGGTATCCATCAAGAAAATCGCCTTGACTGATACTATACCTTCCGCCAGCGTGGCGCGATGATGACTGCGACGCTACCCCAGGCACGCTCTTCGGCCCGCGAGGCCGAGTGGGCCAATGCGTGGGTGCAATGGCGATCCGAACTCCCTGAGGAGCCCCTGCGCCTGACCGTGGCCGAGCTGGCAGAGTGCCTCTGCCCGGACATCTGCGACCGCGACCACTCGAACGAGTAGCCGCGGCGCGTCCATGGTGATCCTCCCGCCGGCGGCAGCGCCGGCCGCGGACTCGCCCGTCGCCGCGCCCCAGGACGAGCTGGAAACAACCCGCCGCTGGATGGAGGGGGAGCGTTTCGCGCGCACCACCCGCCTCTACTCACCGCGTCAGGTCGTCGAACAGCGCGGGGTGATCGAGACCAGCTATCCGGTCGCCCGCAACGCGGCGGATAGGTTCCATGCCCGGCTGAGAGAGCTGTTCGACCAGCGGCGCTCGATCACGAGCTACGGTCCGTACTCGCCGGGGCAGGCGGTCGCCATGAAGCGCGCCGGGATCGAGGCGATCTATCTCGGAGGCTGGGCCACATCGGCCAAGGGGTCAATGGACGAGGACCCTGGCCCCGACCTTGCCAGCTACCCGCTGGGTCAGGTGCCCAACGAGGCCGCCGGCCTGGTCCGGGCACTCCTCACTGCTGACCGCAACCAGCGCTTCGCCCGCGCCCGCATGACCGATGCGCAGCGTGATGCGACGCCGGAGATCGACTTCGAGCCCTGGATCATCGCCGACGCCGATACTGGCCACGGCGGCGACGCACACGTCCGCAACCTCATCCGCCGCTTCGTGGAGGCCGGCGTGCCCGGCTACCACATCGAGGACCAGAAGCCGGGCGCCAAGAAGTGTGGCCACCAGGGCGGCAAGGTGCTGGTCCCCAGCGACGAGCAGATCAAGCGTCTCAACGCCGCCCGCTTCCAGCTCGACGTGATGGGCGTCGCCGGCATCATCGTGGCCCGGACCGACGCCGAGGCCGCAAACCTGCTCGACGGCTGCGCGGACGAGCGCGACCAGCCCTTCATCCTGGGGGTGACGAACGTCGAGGTGCCGGCCTACCGGGTGGGCTACCTGGCGGTCATGCGCCGGCTCCACAGCGCTGGCGTGACCGATATCAACGGGCACCTGCTCTACGCGATACCAGAGGCTGAATACGCAGCGGCCGATGCATGGCTCGAGGAAGTCGGACTGACCGACGTCATCGATAAGGCAGCTCTAGCCCATCAGGACGATGCGAATTCCACCCCTGAGGAGACACTCGATGCCGTGGCAGACCGCTTCCTGGAGGCCTGGCAGAAGCGCGCCGCACTGAAGACACTCGGCCAGGCTGTCGCGGACCTCATGACATTCCGGGCCAATGAGGGGTTCCCTGTCGAGATGAGTGTCGAGGAGTGGTTGGCGTTCGCGGGCCCCGCGTCATGGAGCGCCGCCCGGGCGAGGGCCGCCGAGCTGGGGCTCCAGGTCACATGGGATCCCGAGCAGGCGAGGACACCGGAGGGCTACTACCAGGTCCAGGGAGGCATCGGGTACGCAATCGCGAAGTCGCTGGCTGCGGCGCCCTTCGCGGACCTGCTCTGGATGGAAACCAAGACGGCCGATCTGGCCGATGCACGCGAGTTCGCCGAGGCAGTCCACGCGATCTACCCGGACCAGATGTTGGCGTACAACCTGTCGCCCTCGTTTAACTGGGACACGACCGGCATGACCGATGACGAGATGCGCGCCTTCCCTGCCGAACTGGGGAAGCTGGGGTTCGTCTTCAACTTCATCACCTACGGCGGCCACCAGATCGATGGGCTGGCGGCCGAGGAGTTCGCGACCGCGCTACGTGAGGACGGGATGGTCGCCCTTGCGCGTCTGCAGCGGAGACTGCGGCTTCTTGAGTCCCCCTATCGGACGCCGCAGACGTTGGTCGGCGGGCCGCGGGCGGATGCCGCGCTCCTGGCCGCCTCCGGACAGACGGCAACCACCAAGGCCATGGGACCCGGCTCGACCCAGGTCCAGCACCTGGTCCAGACCGAGGTTCCGCCCAAGCTGCTTGCCGGCTGGCTCGCCCGTTGGGCCAAGCATCATGGCCGGGCCGCCACACTCGGCGTGTCGCTACGCCCCCACACGGCGGGCTCCGAGGTGCTCGAGTTGAGCGTCCTGGACCCGTCGGGGGAGAAGGTCGCAAATATCATCTTCGCGACTATCGCTGATCGCCGCGCCCGCTCGATGCTGTCGGTGCGCGACCAGAACACGTTCGACACGACGCTGCGACGCAAGCGCTTGATGACGCTATTGCACCTGTTCCTGATCCACCGCTATCGAGCTTCCGCGGTGCACTATCTGACCCCGACCGATGACAATCGCCGCCAGGGCCAGCGCATGCTCGAGCTGGGAATCTTCACGTCGGTCAACGACGAGGTGGGCGAGATCATCGTGGCCGA
>CAZDAV010000159.1:0-3202 GCA_964503725.1 uncultured Steroidobacteraceae bacterium | reverse complement strand
TCGACCACCTCGCCGGCCACCTCCTCCACGCCCAGCGAGCGGGCCTTGCGGCGGAAGGCCTGGAGGAGGGCGTAGGCGTCGAACCAGCCCTCATCGGCCAGTCCAAGCGAGCCACCGGCCAGGTCGTCGACCTGCATCCACGGAAAGCGAGCCTTCAGCTCCGCGGGGGTCAAGAGGGCTACCTGCACGTCGTGGGCGCGCTGCACCGCGTGATTGCCCTCCAGGATCGGCAGGCCGGCGGCGGATGCGAGGAATAGGTAGCCGCCCTCCACGAAGTCGACCTCGGGCGCCGGCTCGCCGTCAACGCCGAGCCACGCACCCAGGTGCTTGATCAGCTCGACCCCGAAGCGGCTGATCTCGATGTTCAGCGGCGTGCTGAACTGGAGGCGAATCGAGGCGGCCGACAAGGTCGTTGACGAGGTCCGGAAGGTTGGGTCGCGCTCGATCATGACCACCCGCCCGCGCCAGTCTGGGCGGCGCGCCAGGAAGGTGGCCACCGCGCTGCCGACGATGGCGCCGCCGATGATGACGACATCGGCGCGGTCGGGGTTGGTCACGCACCGATGCTAGCCGCTCGCTACTCCGCTCGGGGCCGCATCGGATCGGCGAACGATCGTGATCAACGGCCGTAGACTCGTTGCTCCATGCCCAGCAAGCCGGTCATCCTGACCGTCGACGACGACCTTCCCGTGCTCCGCGCGGTCGAGCGCGACCTGCGTGCCCGCTACGGCAAGGACTACCGCGTCGTGGCGGCAACCTCCGGCACCGAGGCGATCGAGACCGTCCGGCAGCTCACGGTCCGCGGCAGTGCGGTCGCCCTCTTCCTGGTCGACCAGCGCATGCCGCTGATGACCGGCGTGGAGCTCCTGGCCCAGGCCGTTGAGCTCCAGCCGGATGCGAAGCGGGTCCTGCTCACCGCCTACGCGGACACGGACGTGGCGATCCGCGCCATCAACGACATCCACCTCGACCACTACATCCTCAAGCCCTGGGATCCGCCCGAGGAGAAGCTGTATCCGATCCTGGACGATCTGCTCTCCGATTGGATCGCGGCCTTCCGACCGGCGTTCGAGGGCGTCCGCCTGCTTGCCGGCCGCTGGGCGCCGGGCGGGCATCGCATTCGCGACTTCCTGACCCGCAACCAGGTCCCCTACGCCTGGCTCGACCCGACCGAGGACGAGGAGGGCCGCCGGGTCGCCGCCTCGCTCGAGGGCGCGGTGCTGGACCCCGCCGTCCCGATCGTGCTGTTCGAGGATGGCAGCACCCTCCGCGACCCAACGACGCGGCAGATCGCCGAGAAGGTGGGGCTCCAGACGAGCGCGGCCCTGCCCTTCTATGACGTGGTCATCGTGGGCGGTGGGCCGGCCGGCCTGGCCGCTGCGGTGTATGGGGCGAGCGAGGGACTGAAGACGCTGCTGGTCGAGCAGGAGGCACCTGGCGGGCAGGCGGGCACGACCAGCCGCATCGAGAACTACCTGGGCTTTCCCGCCGGCCTGTCGGGCGGCGACCTCGCCCGCCGCGGCCTGGCCCAGGCTCGGCGGCTGGGCGCCGAGATCCTGTCGCCGGACGAGGTGACCGGCATTCGTCGCGCCGATCCGTATCGGGTCGTGAGCCTGGCTGCCGCCGGCGACGTGTCATGCCAGACGGTGGTGGTGGCGACCGGGGTCAGCTACCGCCAGCTCGAGCTGGACGGCGCTGCCGAGCTCGCCGGCGCCGGGATCTACTACGGGGCGGCGACCACCGAGGCGGTGCTGTATCGCGACAAGGTGGTCGGCGTGGTGGGCGGCGGCAACTCCGCCGGCCAGGCGGCGGTCTACCTGTCTCGCTTTGCAGCGCGCGTCGTCGTCCTGGTCCGCACGCCGACGCTATCGGGCATGAGCCAGTACCTGATCGAGCAGATGGCGGCCATCCCGAACCTGGAGGTCCGCCACGAGGTGTCGGTGACGGCGGTCCGCGGGGACGGCCACCTCGCCTCGGTCACCATCACGACCTCCGGCGGCGAGGAGGAGCTGGAGCTCGCCGCGATCTTCGTCTTCATCGGCCAGCAGCCACGGACCGAATGGCTGGAGGGAACCATCGTCCGTGACCCGGGCGGCTTCGTGGTCACCGGCGGCGCGCTGCTCGAAGGTGGCAAGCCGCCGGCTGGCTGGGGCCTCGCGCGCGACCCGTTCCTCCTGGAATCGAGCCTGCCCGGCGTGTTCGTGGCAGGAGACGTGCGTCATCGGTCCATCAAACGCATCGCCAGTGCTGTGGGCGAGGGTGCCATGGCGGTGCAGTTCGTGCACCAGTACCTGGCCGGGCTGTAGGCCGATGGTGCTTGACGCCCTGCGTAGCACCCCGCTCTTCGCGGATCTGCAACCCGAGCACCTGGAGCGCCTCGCGGCGCGCGCGGAGCCGATGTCGCTGCGGGCCGGCGACTTCCTGATCCGTGAGGGCGACCAGGCCGATGAGATGTTCGTCATCGTCGCCGGCGAGATGGAGGTCACGAAGCGCTCCGGCACCAGCGAGATCCCGTTGACCCGGGTCGGACCCGGGGCCATCCAGGGGGAGCTGGCGGCGCTCGAGCGCGGCCAGCGCATGGCATCCGTGCGGGCCATCACCGACGCCCAGGCGCTGCGCATTCCGTACGAGGCCGTTCGCGACCTCCTCGCTGCCGGGCCCGATGCCGCGCTCGGCATCATCCGCACCGTCATCGTGCGGCTGCGTGGCATGGAGGCCACCCTCCGGCAGCGTGAGAAGCTGGCCGGGCTGGGAACGCTGGCCGCTGGCCTGGCGCACGAGCTGAACAACCCGGCTGCCGCCATCCGCCGCTCGGTCGACGCCCTGGCCGAGGCCATCGATGCCCGCAACGAGCTGCACCCACCGCACGCGTTGACCCTTCTGCGACCGGCGGCCCCGGGCAGCCTCGACGGCCTGGCGCGGGCCGATGCGGTTGACGCGGTCGCGGACCTGGCTGGCGACGCGGAGATGGCGGCTGCCCTCGTCGACGCGGGCTGGACGGTCGATGAGCTGCGCGCCGCGCTCTCCGGCATGGATGCGCCGGCTGCCGGAGAGGCCACAGCCTGGCTCGCGGCATCGGCCAAGGTCGAGACGCTGCTGGGCGAGGTGCGCATGGCCGGGGATCGGATCAGTGAGATCGTCGGCGCCGTGAAGGGGTACGCCTACCTGGACCAGGCCCCCGTGCAGCGCATCGACGTGCGCA
>CAZDAV010000158.1:0-3208 GCA_964503725.1 uncultured Steroidobacteraceae bacterium | reverse complement strand
GAACCGACCGAGCTCGTATCGCTGACCTATGCCGGCGAGATCTCCGACTGGGATGGCGCCCCGATCCGGACGGCCGCGCTCGCCGGGCTGCTGGAGCCAGTGACCGATCAGCGTGTCAACGCGGTGAATGCCGACCTGGTGGCACGCGAGCGCGGGCTGACGGTGCGCGAGACGCGGGCCGATACCTCCGAGCCGTGGACCTCGCTCGTTGGCCTCCAGCTTGGCGAGGGGGACGGCAGCGTGTGTCTCACCGGCTCAAGCGCGCATGGCCGGCCGCGGCTGGCCGGCCTGGGTGACTTCGCGATCGACGCGGAGCTGGCCGGCACGATCCTGATGACGCGTCACCACGACCGACCGGGGATCGTCGGCGCGGTCGGCAGCGCGCTCGCCGCCGCAGGCGTGAACATCTCCTCGCTCGAGCTGTCGCGACTCTCCGTCGCCGGAGAGGCACTCATGTTTGTCAGCGTCGACGAACCGATCGCCGATGCCGTGCTCGAGCAGCTGCGTGCCGTGCCCGGGATGATCGAGGCACGGGTGGTGGTGCTGCCTCCGATCGGCTAGTTGTGGTTCACATGGACGTTGGTGACAGCCGCCAGCAGGACAAGCCCAGGCCTCGTGGTCACCGGGTGGCTACAACGGCCAGGTTCGCGCGGGAATCGACCGCAGCTTGGCTGTATGGCGACCCCGTGACCACGGCAGCCATGCAGAAGCTCCTCGTTGGCCGTTGTGGTCATCGGGTGGCGGTGAACGAGTGGGTCCTCGGTCGCTGCAGCCAGGCGCTGGCGATCTCTGCATGAGGTTGTTGTTCCCCGGGGCCGAGAACTAGCCCGCGGGCCACGCGGCCACGCGGCCACGCGCGCGAGCCTCCCGACGGGCATGCGCCTATCATCCGCGGCGTGAGCCGGAAGCCCTTCGCCTCCTCGGCCGACGTGGCCGAGAAGACGGCCACCACCGAAGAGCTCGCGCCGGGGGTCTACGCCTACACGGCGCAGGGTGACCCGAACGTCGGATGCATCGTGGGGACCGATGCCGTGCTCGCCATCGAGGCGCGTGCCACGCCGCTCATGGCGCAGCGCTGGATCGATGTCATTCGCACCTTTACCGATCTGCCGTTCGGCGACCTGGTGCTGACCCACTACCACGCGGTGCGGGTGCTGGGGGCATCGGCCTTCAAGGCGGGGCGCATCGTCGCGCACCGCGCCACCGCCGAGTGGATCGAGGAGCGCGGCGCGCAGGACTGGGCGAGCGAGCAGGGCCGCATGCCGCGCCTCTTTGCCGGCGCCGAGACGATCCCCGGCCTGACCCGGCCGACGCACACCTTCGAGGAGACGATGCAGATCGACCTCGGCGACCGCGTGGTGGAGCTGCGCCACCTCGGCCGCGGCCATACCGCCGGCGACCTGGTGGTGTGGCTCCCCGAGGAGCGCATCTGCTTCGGCGGGGACCTGGTCGAAGCCCAGGCCGCTCCGTACATGGGCGACGCGCATATCGCCGACTGGCGGGGCGCCACGCTGGACGCGGTGGCTGCCCTCGGCGCCGAGCAGATGGTCGGCGGGCGCGGGCCGGTCGTCCGGGGAGCGGCGGTCGGGGACGCCATCGCCCAGACGCGCGCCTTCCTCTCCGACGTCTTCGACGGGACAGGCGCCGTCCGCGAGGCCGGCGGCACGCCGGCAGAGGCGTATCGGTCCACCCATGCCTCGCTCGCACCACGGTATGGAGCCTTCCCGATCTTCGAGCACACCATGCCGTTCAACGTGCAGCGCGCCTGGGACGAGCTCGACGGGATCGACCATCCGCGCATCTGGACCGTCGAGCGCGACCGGGCGGTGTGGGAGGCGCTCACCGCCTGATGTCCGCGACCCGGCGCGGGGGGCACCGTGACGGAGGGGCGATGGACGCCGCCGTGGCGGTCGTCGGGGCCGGGCCGGTGGGCATGACCCTTGCCGGGCGCCTGGCCCAGCACGGCGTCAGCGTCATCCTGCTGGAGCAGCAGCCAGGACTCGCGGCCGAGGGGAGCAGGGCGCTCTGCATGCAGCGCGAGACGCTCGAGATCTGGGCTCGGTTGGGGATAGGGGAGCGGGTCGCCCAGCGCGGCGTGCAGTGGAACCTGGCGCGGACCTACTTTCGCGGTCGCGAGCTGTTCCAGACCCGCCTGCCGAGCCACGCCGGCGACCACTTCCCGCCGTTCGTCAACATCAACCAGACCGAGGTCGAGACGATGCTGCTCGACCGCCTCGCCGACCTCCCCGGGGTCGACCTGCGCTGGAGCCACCGGCTGGTCGGCCTGTCGCAGGACGCTGGCGGCGTCACCCTGCGCTGCGAGACGCCATCGGGCCCGAGCACCCTGCGGGTGGGCTACCTGGTCGGGACCGATGGTGCCCACTCCGGCGTGCGTCGCCTGCTCGGCATGGGATTCCCCGGGCATTCGCACGCGGACCTGTTCCTGATCTGCGACATCCGTGCCCGCCTGCCATTCCCCCACGAACGGCGCTTCTTCTTCGATCCCCCCTGGAACCCGGGGCGGCAGGTCCTCATCCACCCGCAGCCGGACGACACCTGGCGCATCGACTGGCAGGTTCCGTCGGGGACCGATGTCGACGCCGAGCGCGCCAACGGCGGACTCGATCGGCGCATTCGGGCCGTGATCGGGGCGTCGACCGCCTACGAGCTGCTGTGGCTGACGCCGTACCGCTTCCACCAGCGGCTGGTCGAGCGCTTCCGCAGCGGGCGGGTGCTGCTCGCCGGCGACGCGGCGCACCTGTTCAGCCCGTTCGGGGCGCGCGGACTCAACTCAGGCGCAGCCGATGCGGAGAACCTCGCCTGGAAGCTCGCGTCGGTCCTGGCCGGCCATGCCCCGGAGCGGTTGCTGGAGACCTATCACCTCGAGCGGCGCGCGGCGGCCGCCGAGAACCTGGCGGTCACCGATGCCACCATGCGATTCATGGTTCCGCGCGGCCCGCTGCGGCGACGGGTCCGCAATGCCATCCTGCGCGGCAGCCTCCGAGTCCCGCGCCTGCGGAGATTGGTGAACTCCGGCCGCCTGGCGCAGCCGTTCAGCTACGCCGACTCCCCGATCGTGGCGCGTGCCGCCGGCGATTCGCGTCTGCCACCGATCGGCGCCGTCGTCCCCGATGCCACCTGCCGCTCCCTGGAGCCGGGCCGCTCCCTGGAGCCGGGCGGCGCCGTGGAGGCGGGCGGCGCCGTGGAG
>CAZDAV010000157.1:0-3229 GCA_964503725.1 uncultured Steroidobacteraceae bacterium | reverse complement strand
CGGCTGGATGCCGCGCGCGCCGGCGGGATGCCGGCCGCGGCGATTGCGTCAGCTGCTCCGGATGCCCTGGCCGCCCTCGCGGCGCGCATCGACCAGCTGGCGCAACGAATGGATGCCATGGCGACCCGCGATCCCGCAACGCTGGTGTCGGCCACGCCGGACGCGGCCACTCCCGTCAAGCGCGGGCGCGGCCGGCCGCGCAAGGTCATGCCCGGCAGCGAAACCACGCCAGCGACCCCAGCCAAGCCTGCTCCGCGGCGCTCCACCGCACCCCGAGCCCGCGCGGCCGGGAAGGTGGCGCTGCATGACGAGATCGTTGCGGTGATCGCCGAGCGGGGGCCACAGACGGCGGCCGAGCTGGCCTCGGCGATCGTCGAGCGCGGAAACTATCGGCCGCCGCGCAGCGCCAAGCCGCTCGACGCCGCCGCGGTCAACGCGCGGGTCTCGAACCCGACCTACCGCAGCCGCTTCCTGCGGCGCGAGCGACGAATCGGGCTCGCAGCCGAGTAAGTCGTCCGGCCCTGGAGCTGCCTCAGCCCTCGAGGATGAAGGTGACCAGGATGTTCGCCTGGAACTCGAGCGCGCCGTCGCTGCTCATGTTCACGCGCTGCTCCTTGACCCATGCGCCCCGCACGCCGCGCAGCGTCTTGGAGGCACGAACCATCCCCTGACGAATCGCGTCCTCGAACGACTCGTTCGAGGTGCAGCTGAGCTCGGTGACCTTGGCAACCGACATGGCGGATCTCCTTCGTACGGCGGGGCACCGAGTATGACCGATGCCGCAACCTAGCCCTCATGCGCGGCTGCCCATGCGCGCAGCGCATCGGCCTCCATCGCGTTGACGATCGAGCCGACCGGGACCCCGCACGCAGCCGCCCGGTCGCAGCCGAACGGCAGCCAGGAGAGCTGCCCGGGAGCGTGCGCATCCGAGTCGATCGCCACGCGGCAGCCAGCTTCGACAGCCAGGCGCAGGATCCGCTTCGGCGGGTCCAGCCGCTCCGGGCGCGAATTGATCTCGATCGCCTTGTCGAAGCGCACCGCGGCGGCGAAGACGATCTCCGCGTCGAAGTCGGACGGTGGTCGCCGCCGCTTGCCGGTGACCATGCGCCCGGTCACGTGGCCGAGCACGTCCAGCAGCGGATTGGCGAGCGCGGTCACCAACCGCCGCGTCATCGGTCCCCCGGCCATGCGCAGCTCCGAATGGACGCTGCCCACCACCAGGTCGAGGCGCACGAGCAGGCCCGGATCCTGGTCCAGCGTGCCGTCCGGGTGAATATCCACCTCGATCCCGGTCAGGATCCGGAACGGCGCCAGCTCGGCGTTGATCTGGGCGACCTCCGCCAGCTGTGACTCCAGCCGCTCGGCGGAGAGCCCGTTGGCCACCGTCAGGCGCGGGGAGTGGTCGGTCAGCACCATGTAGGCATGGCCCAGGTCGCGCGCCGACTCGGCCATCTCGCGGATCGGCGAGCCGCCGTCGGACCAGTCGGAGTGGACGTGGCAGTCGCCGCGCAGCGCTTCCAGGAGGGCGCCGCCCAACTCCGAGACCGGGCGCCCGCCGGTCGACTCCAGGCGCCGCAGGTAGACCGGCTGCTCGCCGCGCAGCGATTCGGTCACGGTCCGAGCCAGCACCTCCCCGATCCCGGCCAAGTCCCGCAGCGTGCCGCGTCGGGCGCGATCCGCCAGCTCGGCCGGCGGCATGGAACCGATGGTTGCCGCCGCTCCTCGAAAGGCGCGCACCCGGTAGGTCGGCTCCCCGGCCGCCTCGAGCAGGAAGGCGATTCGGCGCAGGTCGCTGACCGGATCGCGCGGCTCCGACATCGGCTCAGGAGATCGTCAGGATGCGGCGGGGGTTGTCGATCGCCATCACCGCGATCTCACCCTCTCCGACGGCGGCGGTCCGCAGGGTTGGCAGGAAATGCTGCTGGAGGTAGGTGTAGCCGAATCCCCCGTTCGCCTTCAGCTGGCTGTTGTGGCAGACGTCCTGGCTGAGCAGCAGCTGCGACCCGTAGTCGCGCTCCAGCAGCTCCACGATCAATTCGACCAGCCGCGGCTCGGCAGCCTCCTCGGTCCCGAAGCGATGGCCGATGAAGTCGAACTCCAGGTTCGCGCCGCGATCCAGGATCGCCAGGTAGTGGTCGAGCACCGGGTACGAATCGGCATGGCCGATCACCACCCGAGCCGGATCGACGCCCTCCTGCTCGAAGATCGCCAGCTGGGCGAGCCCCACCGGCGACAGGATGGCGTGGGTGCTGATTGCCATGCCGGTGGCCAGGGAGGCGCGCGCGGCGGCTCGGTGCACGCGCTCCTCGACGGCGCTGATCCATGGCTTGTCGGTGCCGATCTCGCCGATGATGCCCGGCCGGACGCCGGTTCCCGCCACCCCGTCACGGAACTCGCCAATGAGCTCGGCGGCCAGGTCGTCGACCGTGCGGGCATCGATGCGCGCCTCGACCGGGTAGTACGCACCGCGATACCAGCCACAGCCCATCACGATCTGCACGCCGGTGCGGCTGGCGAGCCGGCGCAGGCGATCCGGATCGCGACCCACCCCAGGCCCCGTCATGTCGACCAGCGTCGAGCCGCCGCGCCGCCGGAAGTCCATCAGCTCCTCGCCGACGACCACCTCGTCGGGCGTCAGCTCCCAGTAGTCCCATCGGCCGGGGATATGCCAGAGATAGATGCCGGTGTGCTCGTGGGGAAGGGTGAAGCCGACTCGGTCGGGCGGGATCGGGCCGCTGACGGTCATCACGCGCGGGGCCATGGCTGCCTCCTGGTCGCGGTCGCGGGCCGGACGGCGTGCATTGGGGCCGCCGGCTCGTCGGGGTTGGATGGAGCGACAGTGTGCCACTCCGTGCGCGCCTCGATCCAGCGGTGCGCGTCCGGTCGATTCGCTAGCCTGTACGCGCATGCTCTCCTCCGAGAACGGGACCGGCGGCGCGAACAACGTGTGGGCGACCGCCCAGAACGAGCTGGACATCGCCGCCGAGCGCCTGAAGCTCGATGCCGGGATGCACCGCGTCCTCCGCGTGCCGAAGCGCGAGCTGGAGGTCCACTTCCCGGTCACCCTCGACAACCGGACGGTGGAGGTGTTCACCGGCTATCGGGTCCACCACAACCTGAACCGCGGCCCGGCATCCGGCGGAATTCGCTACACCGCGGACCTCACCCTCGACCTCGTGCGCGCCACGGCCATGCTCAACACCTGGAAGGCAGCGCTCGTCCAGATCCC
>CAZDAV010000156.1:0-3238 GCA_964503725.1 uncultured Steroidobacteraceae bacterium | reverse complement strand
GCCATCCGAG
This sequence comes from uncultured Steroidobacteraceae bacterium, assembly GCA_964503725.1. Classification (GTDB taxonomy): domain Bacteria; phylum Chloroflexota; class Limnocylindria; order QHBO01; family QHBO01; genus CF-167. Next base: position 3,228 of record CAZDAV010000156.1, on the reverse strand, counting down.
CGTGTCGGCTGCTGTCATGGTGTCGTGTGCAGCACAGGTGCACAGCCGCACAGCCGCACAGCTGCACAAGCGACCTTGACGCGGCAGGGTGGGGCCTCGTCCGCAGCCCGGTGGCGCTCGCGACCGGCCGGCGCATCGGTGCTGCTGTCGCGGCGACAGGTGAGCTGTCACTGCGCGCCGAGTAGAGTTGAGGCGTGATCGAGGAGCGCGATACCTCAGCTGCTGCCGGGGAGGCCCAGCGCGCCGGCTTCCGACGCCTGTCGGGATCCGAGCGTGTCGCGCTTGCCCTCCAGATGAGCGAAGAGGCGCGGGCGTTGGCGGCAGATGGTGTTCGGCACCGGCGCCCTGATGCCAGCGCGGCGGAGATTGAGAGCGCCGTCCGTCGGCTCATGCTCGGCGATCAGCTGGCGGATCGTATCGACCGTTCGCGCTAGTCAGATTCCATGACCCTGGGCGAGCTGCTGACAGGCATCGGTCAACGACTGGCGGAGGCCGGCATCCCGTACATGGTCACCGGCTCCGTTGCGAGCTCATTCCACGGAACGCCGCGGGCGACGCGGGACGTGGACATCGTCATTGACCCGACGGCATCGGCCCTGGAGTCATTCGTTCTCTCGCTGCCAGCCGATGCCTTCTACGTCGACCTTGACGCCGCCCTGGCATCGCTGGCGGAACGCGGTCAGTTCAACGTGGTCGAGAATGCCGGCGGGTGGAAGGTGGATCTCATGATCCGCAAGGACCGCCCTTTCTCGGTCGAGGAGTTTTCCCGGCGGCAGGCGGCGGAGCTGCTCGGCACGTCGACCTTCGTGGCCAGTGCCGAGGACCTGGTCATCGCCAAGCTGGAGTGGGCGAAGGCCGCAGGGTCAGAACGCCAGCTGCGGGACGTCGCCGGGATCCTGGCCGCGAACGGCGAACTTGACGTCTCCTACATCGAGCGATGGGTTGCGGCGCTGGACCTGGGAGAGTTGTGGTCGCAGGTTCTTACACCTGGGGGCGGTGCGGGCTAGGGGCCGCCGCTGATACCCAGCAGCACGCGCACCGCGATGTCGCGACCGGCGCCGGCGGTGATCTCGAGCTCGCGGGTCGGCCCCTCAACGCGGAGCACAAAGTTGTAGAAGGCGCAGCATTCCGACTCGCGCGCCACCAGATCGGCAACCGGGCCGATCGGCTCAGACGCAGCCAGGCTGAGGGCCACGCCGCCGCTAACCGGACGGATGCCCGTGGACCGATCGCGCAGCTCCGCCCACTCGCGCAGTCGGGCCGGCATGTCGGCCGCATCCAGGGTGCACGCCGCGCCCATCAGACGATCCTGTGCGCCGAACTCTTCGAGCTGAATGACCTGCATGACCAGAGAATCTTACCCGGAGTAGGCTACGTTCTCACCCCAGGTCGCGAACAGAGGAGAGAGACCGATGACCCAGGAGCCAACCGCACCGCTGAAGTGGACCCCCGATGCGTCCGCCCAGCTGCTGCGCCAGGCGTTGGACGCCTTCAACAGCGGCGATGCACAGGCGGCGGCCGCCCTGATGACCGATGACATCGAATGGCACGAGATCGGCCGGGCCGAGCCCATCGTCGGCAAGGAGGCGCTGGCCGCCCGCTTCGCCGGCGCACTGCCCGAGTGGGAGATCAGCGTCGAGCTTCACGACATCGTGGCCAACGACGATCACGCCATCGCGCTGGTGACGGCCACGGCCCGCATGGGTGGCCGGAACCTCACGTACCGAACGGCCGAGATCTACCACGTCCGCGACGGGAAGATCAGCGCGCGCTGGGCGTTCTCCGACGACACCGCGGCCATCAACGCGTTCTTCGCAGGCTCCTAGCCCCCGCGCGGACCCGAGCGCGGACCCGAGCGCGGGCGACGGGTCAGCTGTCAGCTGGCAGCCTGACGACGGGCGATCTGCCGAGATCCGCGGGTCAGTCCAGACCGGCCTCGACCGGTTCGGGGCGCAACTGGAAGTCGGCTCGCCACTCCTCGTCGATCGGATCCTCGTCGTCGAGCCACGAGATGCTGGTCGTGGGTGCCCCTGGCAGGTCATCGGGATCGTCTGGTCCGTCCGGATGAGGTGGATCGTACGGATCGATCATGTCGTTGAGGGTCGGGGCTGAACCGCAAGCCAACCTCAACGGGTTGGTAAGCCGATGCGAAGCTCGCTGGTGCCGCCGGGCGTTGCCAGCCGGCGGTGGTCGCGCTGTCATGGTCTCGTGTGCAGCACAGACGCACAGCCGCACAGACGCACAGCCGCACAAGCAGCCATGACAGGGACGGGCTCCTCCGACAGCCGAGCTGTCACAGCCGGCCACCAGCATGCCCGGCATGAGCGTCATCTCCTACCGCCAGTTCATCAACCGCGACCTGCCGCTCGCCGAGCGCGGATGCACATCGAAGGCGCTCTACATCAGCCGGCGCGAGGCACAGGCCTCCTGCCGACGTCACCGACACAACGACGGATCGCTCCACCCGTACCAGTGCCGATATTGCGACGGATGGCACCTGGGCCACCGGCGCTAAACGTATCGGTCAGTAGGTCAGAACGGCGATCCCCTGCCGCTCGAAATCGGGTCGGTTGCGGGTGACCACGGTCGCCCCCAGCTCGGCGGCAACGCTGGCGATCAGCGAGTCACCCAGGCCGAGCTTGCCTCCAGCCCGATGGCGGGTCAGCCGCGCGTTCGCCGCCCAGGCGGCTGCATCTGGCGAAGTGGCGACGTACTCGAAGGCATCGAGCAACGCCCGCACGTGTCGAAGGTGGCTGGCATCGCCCTGCGACAGCGTCTCGCAGGTCACCACGTCGCAGGTGTAGAGCGTCGCGCCGTCCGCGTAGAGGTTTGTCAGCAATGCTGCCGCGGGCGCATCGGCGTTGGCGTGATCGATGAGCAACGTCGAGTCGAGCAGGAATCGCTCGCTCAATCGGTCACCTCCGACCGAAGCTCGTCGACCCAGGCCGTCACTTCGTCCCTCGTCATTTGATACGGCGTTCCCACCAGGATCCCGGCGGTCTCGCGAATCGCCTTGCCGAGCTTGTCGCGCTTGACGCGGCGTGCGACCGCCTCAGCCACGTATCGGCTGCGTCCGCGCGGACCGGCGAGTGCGTCGACTTCGGCCAGCAGGTCTGCGGGGAGCGTGAGATTGGTGCGTGCGAGAGCCATGGTCTTCTCCGTTGGGAGTGTGAGTGACTATGCGCAGAGTCTAGCACACTGGCGAATGGGGCCATGCCAGGCCATCGG
>CAZDAV010000155.1:0-3247 GCA_964503725.1 uncultured Steroidobacteraceae bacterium | reverse complement strand
CTTCGTGCTCGGAAACGGCAGCGACGTGGTGGTGGCTGACGCCGGCGTTCGTGGCCTGGTCATTCGCAACCGGGCTCGCGCCGTGACGGTCGACGGGCTGGAGCTCCACGGCGACGCCGGGGCGCCGATGGCGCTGCTCGTTCGCCGCTCCACGGCCGAAGGCCTGGCCGGCCTGGAGTTCGGGACCAGCATCCCCGGCACGCTGGGCGGGGCCGTGTGGGCCAACGCCGGCGCGCACGGCACCGAGATCGGGGAGCTGATCGCCGCGGTGGAAGTCTGGGACCCGGCCTCCGCATCGCTCGGCAGCCTGGACGCGGCGTCCTGCGCCTTCGCCTACCGGGAGTCGCGCTTCAAGGGAAGCGGGGAGGTGGTGGTGTCCGCCACGCTCCTGCTCCGCCGCGACGACTCCGCGGCGATCGCGGCACGGGTCGCGGCCAACCAGGCGCAGCGCGTGGCGACACAGCCGCTCGGCGACCAGAACGCCGGAAGCGTCTTTCGCAATCCGCCGGGCGACCATGCGGGGCGCCTGATCGACGCGGCGGGGCTCAAGGGCACCCGCGTCGGCAGCGCCACCGTGAGCGAGCGCCACGCCAATTTCATCGTCACGGATCGAGGTGGCCGCGCCGCCGACGTGCGCGCCCTGGCAGATCGGGTCCGCTCAGAGGTCCACGGTCGCTTCGGCATCGAGCTGGCCTACGAGATCGAGTTCGTCGGCGAATGGCCATCCGGCGACGATCCGGGCGGCAACCCATGAGCCGGCGCCTGCGGGTCGGCATCTTCGCGGGGGGACGCTCGGCCGAGCACGAGGTGAGCGTCAGCTCCGCCGACTCGGTCCTGCGCGCCATCGACCGCGATCGGTTCGAGCCGTACCTGGTCTACATCGACCGCGAGGGGCGCTGGCACCTGCCCGAGGGGCCGGCCCCCGAGCTTGGGGCGAGCCCACTGGCCGAGCTGCTGGGCGCCGCGACGCCCGCCGAGCAGACGAGCCGGCTGCGCGAGCACGCCGACCTGCCGGTCCCGGTCGACGACGATCGTTCCTCGCTGGCGCCGCGTGCGGTCCTTCGCTCCCTTGCCGATGCGATCGACATCGCCTTCCTCGTCCTGCATGGCCCGTTCGGCGAGGACGGCACGCTGCAGGGCTTCCTGGAGATGGCCGGCGTGCCGTACACCGGCGCCGGCGTGCTCGCGAGCGCCGTGGCGATGGACAAGGTGGTCTTCAAGGACCTGATGCGCGGCCACGGCCTGCCGGTGGTCGAATACCGCTGGTTCCGTCGCTCGGCATGGCGCGCCGCGCCGGACCAGGTCCTCGACGAGGTCGTGCGCCTGGTAGGGGAGAAGTCGCTGGTCAAGCCGGCCCGCCTCGGCAGCAGCGTCGGCATGACCCTCGTGCACGACCCCTCCGAGCTGCCGGGGGCGCTCGACGAGGCATTCCGCTATGACGGCAAGGTGATCGTGGAGGCGTACGTGCCCGGCGCCCGCGAGCTGGAGTGCGGCGTGCTCGGCAACGACCAGCCGCTCGTCTTCGAGCCGGGCGAGGTCGTCAGCCACCACGAGTGGTATGACTACGAGGCCAAGTACGTCCCCGGGCTGGCCGATGTGCTGCCACGGGCCGAGGTGGATGCGGGCCTCGCCAGCCAGGTCAAGGAGCTGGCCCTGGCGGCGTATCGGGCGGTCGACTGCGCCGGGCTGGCGAGGGTCGACTTCCTCGTGCCGCCCGGAGCCGTCTACATCTCCGAGATGAACACGCTGCCTGGCTTCACCGCCACCAGCATGTACCCCAAGCAGGCGGAGCTGGCTGGTTTCGGCTTCGCGGACCTGATTGCGCGCCTGATCGAGCTCGGCATGGAGTCGGCGAAGGAGGGGCGCACCCCCGGCGACGGCAACGACCAGAGCAAGCGATGAGCGGTCGCGCCGCCAAGCCACGTCGCCGCACCGGAGCCCACGCCCGGCGTCCGGGGCCGGGCCTCCGGGTGCGCGTCCGTCGGTCGCTGCCACCTCCCGGACGGGTCGCCGCGGTCCTGCTCCTCGCCACCCTGGTCGCCGGCCTGGTGGCCCTGGTCAACGGTCCGTGGCTGCGCGTCGACCGCGTGGCGTGGGCGGGTGAGCGCTACACCCCGGCGGGCGAGCTGGAGCGCATGCTGGCCGACCTCGAGGGTGCAGCCCTGCTGACCGTCAACGCCACCGGCGTCGCGGCCGAGCTGCAACGCCTGCCGGCGGTCGCCGAGGCACGCGTCGCGGTGACACTGCCGAGCAGCGTGTGGGTCACCATCGTGGAGAAGGAGGCGACGTTCGTCTGGCAGACGAGCGCGGTTCGGCTCATCGGTTCGGCCGACGGCATGCTCATCGGACAGCTGGCGCTTCAGGCGACGCTGCCGGAGGACCTGGCATCCCTGCCGCTCGTGGACGACCGGCGGGTCGAGAGCCGCAACATCATCGTCGGCGATCGAATCGAGGATCGGATCCTGGCCTCGGGTCTGCGCCTGGCGATGGTCGAGCCGTCGATGCTCGGCTCGGAGGCGACGGGCCTCGGCGTGCGGCTCACCGATGCCGACGGCTTCCTGCTCATCTCCAGCGCCCCCGCCTGGGAGGCCAGCTTCGGCTACTACCCGCCCGCCGACGACGACGAGCACGGGAGCCTGGACGAGCAGGTTGAGGCGCAGGTGGTGGCGGTCAGGACGCTCTTCTCGGAGCAGCCAGAGACGGGAGTCAGCTGGGTCGATGTGCGCAACCCGGGGAGGGTATATTGGCGCCCATAGCAACCGTGGCACGGCCGAGGACGGCCGGCGCGGCGCACTGGTGCATCTCCGATGTGGCTCGCCCTGGTTGGTCTCGCGCTCGGCGTCGCGCTCGGCCTGGCGCTCAACGTGAACGTCAGCCCGGACCTGGCGCGCTACAGCGCGGTCGGCATCCTGGCCGGCCTGGACTCGGTGCTCGGCGCGATCCGGGCCGAGCTGGACGCCCACTACGACAACCGGGTCTTCATCTCGGGCTTCGTGACGAACGCCCTGGTGGCGGCCGCGCTCACCTTCGTGGGGGATCGGCTGGGGATCGACCTGTACCTCGTCGCGCTCTTCGCCTTCGGGCTGCGCATCTTCCAAAACGTGGCACTCATTCGCCGCCACTTCCTGTAGGCTCGGGCGCACCCCGGCCGCAGGAGCGCGGCGGGACCTACGGGAGGTAGTTTGGACAGGGAGACGGTCCTGGTCGGCATCGATGCCGGCACGACCAAGGTGACGACCCTCATCGG
>CAZDAV010000154.1:0-3259 GCA_964503725.1 uncultured Steroidobacteraceae bacterium | reverse complement strand
CGGCTCAGCATCTCCGGGATCCAGACCACGTTCGGCCTGGTCGCCCGCGCCTCGCTCACCCCGGCCTCCACCTCCTCGGCGAGCTCCGGCGTGTCCGGCTGCCCAGCGGCCATCACCACGCCGATGCTGGGATCGAGCTGCCCGATCGCGCGCACCAGATGGACGATCCCCTTCTGGCGGGTGATGCGCCCGACGAACAGGACGTAGGGCGCCCCGGGGGGAACGCCGAATCGTTCGAGCGCGTCGGTGGCCGGATCGGGGACAAAGAAGTCCGCGTCGATCCCGTTGTGAATGACCGTCACCTGCTCGGGTGCCACGCCGAAGTGGCCGAGCACGTCGTCGCGCGTGCCGGTGCTCACGGCGATCACGGCATCAGCCGCCTCGAGGGCGGTGCGCTCGACCCAGGCCGAGAGGTCGTACCCGCCGCCGAGCTGTTCCCGCTTCCACGGTCGAAGGGGCTCCAGGGAGTGGACCGTGACGACCAGCGGGATGCCCCGCGCGCGCTGCACGAGCAGCCCGGCCAGGTGCGTGTACCAGGTGTGGCAGTGGACCAGGTCGGCGTCGGTTGGATCGGCCGCCATGGCCACGTCGCGGCCGAACGCATCCCAGACCGGGCGCAGCCGCTCGTCGCCATGCGGGAGATCGGTCGGCGCGCCGTACCCTCGCACGCGCCAGCCGTCGCTCTCCTCGGCCTGCGTGCCGAAGGCGCGGACGTCGAGCGAGACGCGGCCGCGGAGGGCACGGGTCAGCTCGGCGACGTGCATCCCCGCCCCGCCGTACACGTTGGGCGGGTACTCGTTGGTCAGGACGAGCGCCTTCACGGGTCAAGGGTAGCGGCACCTCCCGGACCATGTCCCCTTTGGTGAGTCACATACTCCCCTGTAGTATCCTGAACTGACCGATGAACCCCGATTCCCCCTCTCCCATGGCCGAGCTGACGCTTCCCGTGTTGGGCATGACCTGCGCGTCCTGTGTCACACGCATCGAACGCTTCGTGAACCGCTCCGAGGGCGTCGCCGAGGCGGTCGTCAACCTGGCGACCGAGCGTGCCACGGTGCGCTTCGATCCCGCGCGGATCGACCGGACCGGCATCGTGGCCGCCATCGAGGCGGCCGGCTACGAGGTCGCCCCGCAGGCGGAGGCCGTGGATGCGGGCTCCGCAACCGACGCCGAGGACCGCCTGCGGGCCGCCGACCGGCGAGTGCTGCTGCGCGATGCGCTGGCCGCCACCGGCATCGGGCTGGCGATGATGGTGGTCGCCCTATGGCCCGGTGGCGTGCCGTGGCCGATGGAGCGGGTCAACGTCTGGATGCTGGCGCCGGCGACGGTGGTGCAGTTCGTCTTCGGGCGGCGCTTCCTGGTCGCGGCGGCGAAGGGGCTGCGCCACGGCGATCTGACCATGGATACGCTCGTCTCGATGGGCACGCTGGCGGCCTACGGGTATTCGCTGGCGGTGACCGTGGCCGGATTGCCAGTCGAGACCTACTTCGACAGCGCCGCGGTGATCATCGGGCTGGTGTTGCTGGGCCGATGGCTCGAGGCCCGCGCCAGGGGCCAGGCAGCGGGCGCGGTCAGGGCGCTCCTCCAACTGCGCCCGGCGACGGCGCGCGTGCTGCGCGACGGACGGGAGACCGATCTGCCGATCGATGAGGTGCGCGTCGGCGACCTGGTGCGTGTGCGACCCGGAGAACGCGTTGCGGTCGACGGCGTGGTGATCGAAGGTGCCTCTGCCGTCGACGAGTCGATGCTCACCGGGGAGTCGATCCCGGTCGACAAGGGGCCGGGTGACGCCGTGATCGGCGCCACCCTGAACGTGCACGGTTCGTTCGTCCTGCGTGCTGAGCGGGTCGGACGCGATACTGCACTCGCGCAGATCGCGCGCCTGGTCGAGCAGGCCCAGGGGTCCAAGGCCCCGATCCAGCGGGTCGTCGATCTCGTCACATCGCGTTTCGTGCCGGTGGTCGTGGTGCTGGCGCTGACCTCCTTTGCCGTGTGGATGGTGCTCGGCCCCGAGCCACGCCTTCCTTTCGCGATCTCCTCGGCGATCGCCGTGCTGATCATCGCCTGCCCATGCGCCATGGGCCTCGCCACGCCGACGGCGATCATGGTCGGCACCGGCAAGGGCGCCGAGGCAGGGATCCTGGTCCGCGACGGATCCGCGCTGGAGGTCGCCTCACGGATCACCAATGTGGTGCTCGACAAGACGGGAACTATTACCAGGGGTCAGCCGTCGGTTGTCTCCCTGCAGCCGGTGGAAGGCACAACCGAGGACGAGCTGCTGCTCCTGGCGGCTGCGGCTGAGCGCGGCAGCGAGCATCCCCTGGCGGAGGCCGTGGTGCGGATGGCTGACGGGCGGGGCTTCACGCTGGCGACCGCCACGGACTTCGCTGCGATCCCCGGCGGCGGCGTTCGTGCCACCACCGATGGACGGCACGTGCTCGTGGGCAGCGAGCGGCTGATGTCGGAGCACGGGGTGGATTTTGGAGGCCCCGAAGGGGCCGAACTGGTCGCCGCGGCCGGGAATACGCCGGTGCTCATCGCGGTCGATGGCAGATTCATCGGCCTGCTCGCCATCGCCGATACCGTCAAGCCGGAGTCGGCAGAAGCGATCAGTCGACTGCGCGCCGCCGGCCTCGAGGTCTGGATGATCACCGGCGACCGGGCCGCCGTTGCCCGTGCGATCGGGGCTGAGGTGGGCATCGGTCCCGATCGGATTCTCGCCGAGGTGCGCCCCGAGGAGAAGGCCGCCAAGGTGGCCGAGCTGCAGGCAGCCGGGGGAGTGGTTGCCATGGTGGGCGACGGCATCAACGATGCGCCGGCTCTGGCCCAAGCGGATCTCGGCGTGGCAATCGGCACGGGGGCGGACGTCGCGGTGGAGGCCTCCGATATCACGCTCGTCGGCGACGACCTCCGCGCCGTACCCGCCGCGATCCGCCTCTCGCGCGCGACCATGCGCAACATCCGACAGAACCTGGGCTGGGCCTTCGGCTACAACCTGCTCCTCATCCCGGTGGCGGCGGGCGTCCTGTACCCGCTCACCGGCTGGCTCCTCTCCCCCGCCCTGGCGGCCGCCGCGATGGCGCTCTCCAGCGTCAGCGTCGTCACCAACTCCCTGCGCCTGCGGCGCTTCCAACCCGCTTGAAGAAAGGACCGATAGACCGATGGAGACCCTTGAGATGACCCCGATGGCCAAGGACCCCGTGTGCGGCATGACCGTCAACCAGGAGGTCGCACGGGCCGCGGGCCTCACCGCCGAGCA
>CAZDAV010000153.1:308-3271 GCA_964503725.1 uncultured Steroidobacteraceae bacterium | reverse complement strand
TCGTCGATGGTCAGCACCTCGCGCTGCACCAGGTGCTTAAGGACGGGCTCCAATTGATCCGGCTCCGAGGTGATGGCGGTCAGGGCCGCGATCGTGAATGACAGGCCAAGGACCGATGCATCCTGGATCAGCGTTCGCTCGCGGGGCCGCAGGGCATCCAGACGGGCTGCGATGAGCGCATGAAGGGACTCGGGGACCGCCAGCTCGGTCAGGTCACCCACAGGGCGGTAGGTCTCGCCGTCCCGCTCGATGCGGTTGTCGTTGAGGAGCATGCGGACCGTTTCCACCGCGTACAGGGGGATCCCCTCGGCGCGGGCGACGATGGCGCGCAGCGCCGCGTCCGGAAGGCCCGGTACGAGGCCTGTCAACAGCTCACCCATCTCCTCATCGGCCAGCGGCTCCAGGCCCAGCGACGTGAAGGCGCGCTGACCGGCTCCCCAGGTCGGTCTGCGGTCCAGGAGTTCTGGGCGGGTCAGGGCAATGACGTAGATCGACCGCCCGCGCGACCAGGCCAGCAGCTCCTCGATGAAGTCGAGCAGACCGTCATCGGCCCATTGGAGGTCTTCGAAGACCATCACCACCGTGTTCGCGTCGGCCAGGCGCTCGAAGAAGATCCGCCACGCACTGAACAGCTCGCTCCGCTCGCGTCCGTGGGCGTCCCCAAGGCCCAGCAGCTGGAGGAGCGGGCCCTCGAGCTCCTGACGTTCGGTCGAGTCGGGAACGAATTGGTGGAGCGTCTCGGCCAGGCGGGCCCGGGTCGTCTCCTCGTCATCGCCTTCGCCGATGCCGGCGCGCATCCGCACCATCTCGCCCAGCGCCCAGAAGCTCACGCCGTCGCCATACGATGGGGAGCGGCCCTGGTGCCAGTACACGAGCTCTGTCAGCCCGTCGATGTACTTGTGGAACTCCCAGGCCAGCCGGCTCTTGCCGATGCCGGCCTGGCCCATGACCGAGACGAGGCGCACCCCACGATCGCGCGCGGTGGCGTGGAAGAAGTCCTTGATCAATCGCAGCTGAGGGTCGCGCCCCACGAATGGGGGCTCGAGCTGGTCACTCCGACCCACGCCGCCCCGCTTGGCGACCACTCTCAGCGCGCGGAAGGCGGGGACCGGAGCCGCCTTCCCTTTCAGCAGGTGATCGCCCGCCGGCTCGAATGTGATCGCCTCCGACGCGGCTCGGCGCGTCGCTTCGCCAACCAGCACAGTTCCCGGAGGCGCCACCGATTGCAGCCGCGACGCGGTGTTCACCATATCGCCGGCGACCATGCCCATCCCCGCAGCGCCCAGGGTCACCGCCGCCTCGCCCGTGACCACCCCGGCGCGCAGGGCCAGGTCGGGGACCTCAGCCGCTTGGCCGAGGCGTGCCGCAGCGTCGACCAGGTCGAGCGCGGCCCGGACGGAACGTTCTGCGTCGTCTTCGAGGGCAACGGGAGTGCCCCACACGGCCATGACCGCATCGCCGATGAATTTCTCGATCGTGCCGCCGTAGCGTTCCACGATCTCGCGGCACGTCGCGAAGTACCCGTTGAGCAGCTCCCGGACATCCTCGGCGTCGCGCGATTCGGAGATGGCCGTGAACCCGACCAGGTCGGCAAACAGGACGCTGACCAGTCGTCGCTCAGCCGTTGGGAGAGCTGCCGGTGCCACACCCCCCTCAGCGCTTACCGCGCTGCCGGATCCGTCCAGGGTCGATCCGCACTCACCGCAGAACCTGGCGCCGGGCGTGTTGAGCGTGCCGCAGGTGGGACAGCCCGCCGCCAGGCGCGCGCCACATTGGAGGCAGAACTTACGTCCGGCCTCGTTGGGAGTTCCGCAGCTTCCGCAGTTCACGGCCGATATGGTCTCCGGCTGGGCTTGGAAGCATACTGCCCGACTCCCGGCAGAAGGTCTTCTGGATTGACAGGGCGCCGGTGGGCGCGGCATGGTGCTCGTGCCAGCCTTGTGGTCAAGATGGGGTCGACGTGCCGGACGAGGAATTTGTGGTCGCGAGCCTTCGACGATGCGCCCTGTTCGCGCATGTCGAACCGGTTGGGCTGCGCGTCCTGGCAGGCACCATGGTGCGGCGTCGCTTCCGGCGCAACGAGGTGATTTTCCACCAGGGCGATCCTGGCGACTCGCTCCACGTGGTGGCTATCGGAGCGGTGAAGATCGTCCTGCCCTCGTCGGAAGGCGATGAGGCGATCATCGCCACCCTGCAGCCGGGTGACTTCTTTGGCGAGCTCGCGCTGCTCGACGGCGCGCCTCACTCCGCCACGGCCACCGCCGTCGAACCGGTGGAGACCCTGAGCCTCGCCCGCGCACCGTTCCAGCACCTGCTCGACGACGATCGCGGACTGCGGATCGCCCTCCTCTCCGGGTTGGCCGCCGAGCTGCGCCGCCTGACCGGGCATGTCGAGGAGCTCCACTTCCTGGACCTCGCCGGACGGCTCGCCATGCGGCTGGTGCGCCTTGCCCGTGACCGCGATCCGAGTGCCAAGGGCGAGGTGACCCTCGATTGGCCCTTTACGCAGTCCGATCTCGCCGCCATGATCGGTGGTACACGGCAGAGCGTGAACAAGCTCCTCAGTCGGCTCGTGGATAATGGGCTGCTGCGCATCGAGCACGACACACTGGTGATCAACGACGTGCAGGCCCTGGCGGAACGAGCAGAACGATGAATCGGGGTGTCGCCAAGTCGACACGAAACGGGTCGGGAAAGGGCTACTCCCTGCTCAATCTCGGCCATAGGGTTCGTAGCAACAACGCTCATGGTTCAGATGGGCGTGAAATAGCAACAGAACGAGAGGTTTGCGCGCATGTCTGACCAGAACGATCCCAAGGACACCGAGGGCCATAAGAAGACCCCTTGGGCTACCCCCGAGGAGGACACCGAGGGCCATAAGAACCTCCGCTCGGCGTCCGACGACGACGACACCGAGGGCCATAAGAACCTCCGCTCGGCGTCCGACGACGACGACACCGAGG
>CAZDAV010000153.1:115-208 GCA_964503725.1 uncultured Steroidobacteraceae bacterium | reverse complement strand
GCCACCGCCACACCCCGTCTTCGGCGCACCGACCGGATTCGGCGTCCGACGACGACGACACCGAGGGCCACCGCCACACCCCGTCTTCGGCGC
>CAZDAV010000152.1:0-3317 GCA_964503725.1 uncultured Steroidobacteraceae bacterium | reverse complement strand
CAACTCACTTGGCGGGGAACCGCACGGGCAACTCTGGGACTGCCCGGGCGCTAGCGCTCGACGGTCACGCCCTTCCAGAAGGCAACGTAGCCCTCGACGTTCTTGGCGGCATCGGAGGCATCGGGGTAGTACCACGCGGCATCCGGGTTGCGCTCGCCGTCGACGTCGAGCGTGTAGTAGCTCGCCTCGCCCTTCCACCAGCAGGTGGTGTGCGTGTCCGAGGGCTTCAGGAATTCAACCTTCACGGCGTCGGGCGGGAAATAGACATTCCCCTCGACCACCTCGAAGCGATCGCTCTCCGCAATCACCGATCCGTTCCACGTTGCGCGCGCCATGGCGGGCATCCTAACGGGTATCGTTCCGGCCGACGGTTGCGGTGGAGGTGGCGGCATGCAGATCGGTGTGGTCCTGCCCCAGGGTTGGACCGGCGAATACGACGGTTGGGAGCCTCGACGGGCATGGGAGCGCACCGTGAGCGTGGCGCGCCAGGCGGAGCGGCTTGGGTTCGAGTCGATCTGGGTTTTCGACCACTTCCAGACCGTGCCCGAGCCGATCGACGAGCTCACGTTCGAGTCGTTCACCACGCTGTCCGCGCTGGCGGCGCTGACGGAGCGCGTGCGGATCGGTCATGTCGTCATCTGCACCGCCTTCCGGAACCCGGCGCTCACGGCCAAGATGATGGGCACCCTCGACGTCATCAGCGGCGGGCGGATGGAGCTGGGCATCGGCGCCGGCTGGAAAGAAGACGAGTGGGTCGCCTACGGCTACGGCTTCCCCGATACGCGGACCCGACTGGCGATGCTGGCCGATCACCTCGAGGTGATCACCCGCATGCTGGCGCCCGGTCGTGCCACATTTGCAGGCACGTACGCCTCGGTGACCGATGCCATCAACGTGCCGCGCGGCCTCCAGGAGCCGCGCGTCCCGATCATGGTCGGCGGCAACGGCCCGAAGGTCACCTGGCGCCTGGCGGCGCGCCATGCCGATGAGCTCAACCTCGACTGGCTGAGTCCCGACGAGGTGCGCGAAGCGCAGCCGGTGATCGCGTCACGCTGCGAGGAGATCGGGCGTGACCCGGCCAGCCTGCGACTGTCGGTGAACATCGGCCGCGAGACGATCAGGGTGGCGGGCGCGGCGCGCGTCGAGCTGCTGGCAGGCTACCGGGAGATCGGCGTGGCGCGGGTCATGACGCTGCTGCAGGAGAGTGCCACCAGCGACGAGGCGCTCGAGCTGCTGGCCAGGGACGCCCGTGCCGCGGGCTGCGCACTGGCGCCGAGCTGACGACTCGGTCAGCTGAAACGGGTCTGCCGGCTCATTGCCCGCCGGGTCGCCGAACGAGTGCCGGCCCGGCAGGTCGCATCGGTCATCCTACGAGGCGATGAGGTCGCGCGCCGACCGGGACAGGCACCCATCGGTCCAGGGGGCTAGGTGTGATGCTTCAAGACGTTGGTGACAGCTCCCCTGGGCGGTCCGTGGTCGCCCGGTGGCTACAACGGCCAGGGTGCCCCGCGTTGGGCGCTCTCGGTGGCTGAATGGTCATGTGCTGGCTGGGCGGGCCAGGAATCGCACCCAGGTTGGCCGTTGTAGCCGTGTGGTGGCTCTGAGAAACCTCGCCTGCGTGGCGACCCAGGATGTGCCATGGGAGCCTCCGACCGGCGTGCTGAACCCCCTCCCACCGTGCCGCGCGGCTCTCGTTTTGTCAACATCTCCAGGAAGAACAGCTAGACCGCCACCGCCTCTCGCTGCGGCTCGTACTCGACGTCGACCAGCTCGCCCGCGAGATACGCGTCGTAGGCGGCCATGTCGAAGTAGCCGTGGCCCGAGAGGTTGAAGAGGATGACGCGGGGCTGCCCCGCTTCGCGCGCCTCGAGCGCCTCGTCGATGGCCGCGCGGATAGCGTGGCTCGACTCCGGCGCCGGGATGATGCCCTCGGTTCGCGCGAACTGCAGGGCGGCGTCGAAGCAGGTGTTCTGGGCATAAGCCCTGGCCTCCAGGAAGCCCAGCTCCTTGAGGTGCGAGACCATCGGCGCCATGCCGTGGTAGCGCAGCCCGCCGGCGTGGATGGGGGCCGGCCGGAAGCCGTTCCCCAGCGTGTGCATCTTCACCATCGGGGCCATCCCGATCGCGTCGCCGAAGTCATACCGATACTCCCCCCTGGTCAGGGATGGGCATGACGCGGGCTCCACGGCCAGGAACCGCGTCTGGCTGGTGCCGTTGAGGCGGTCGCGCAGGAAGGGGAAGGCGATCCCCGAGAAGTTCGAACCTCCCCCGGCGCAGCCGATCACGATGTCCGGCTCCTCCTCGGCCATCGCCATCTGCTTCTTGGCCTCCTGCCCGATCACGGTCTGGTGCAGGAGAACGTGGTTGAGCACGCTGCCCAGCGCGTACTTCGTGTCGTCGTGCGTGGCGGCCTCCTCGACCGCCTCGCTGATGGCGATCCCCAGGCTCCCGGCCGACTCCGGATCCGCGGCCAGGATGGCGCGGCCGGCGTTCGTCTCGGTCGACGGCGACGGCACGACGGTCGCCCCGAAGGCCTGGATGAAGGAGCGCCGGTACGGCTTCTGCTCGTAGCTGACGCGGACCATGAAGACCTTGGTCTCGATCCCGAACAGGCTGCCGGCGAAGGCGAGGGCACTGCCCCACTGGCCGGCCCCGGTCTCCGTGACGAGGCGAGTGACCCCCTCGGCCTGGTTGTAGTAGGCCTGCGCGATGGCGGTGTTCGGCTTGTGCGAGCCGGCCGGGCTGACGCTCTCGTTCTTGTAGTAGATGTGGGCCGGCGTATCGAGCGCCCGCTCGAGGCCCAGCGCCCGAATCAGCGGCGACGGCCGATAAATGCGGTACGCCTCGCGCACCGGCTCGGGGATCTCGATGAATCGCTCCGAGCTCACCTCCTGGCGGATCAGCTCCATCGGGAACAGGGGTGCCAAGTCGGCGGGACCGAGCGGCTCGCGCGTGCCGGGGTGGAGCGGCGGCGGGAGGGGCTCGGGCAGATCGGCCGCGATGTTGTAGAAGTGGGTCGGCAGCTCGCTCTCGGGGAGCATGAACCGACGTTGCGGGGAACCGGCCATGACGGTGACCTCCTGAGAACAACAAACCCCTTCGTCTTGAAAGGACGAGGGGGTCTTCTCGTGGTGCCACCTTTGTTCCCCGGTGTTCTCACCCGGGCTCATTCGATCACGGTCCGCGCGCTGCGGGCGATGATCTCGGCTTCGCTAACGGTGCCTCTCCGCCGGTCGCTACTGGCGATAAGACCGATGTCCGTCGCGTTCTCGTCCGGAGCTCCCGGGTCCATTCGCCGGTCGCGCTGCCGCCGGGGT
>CAZDAV010000151.1:0-3357 GCA_964503725.1 uncultured Steroidobacteraceae bacterium | reverse complement strand
TATGACGACACGGCCAGCATCGGCAAGCTGTACCGGCGCCAGGACGAGATCGGAACGCCGTATTGCGTAACGATCGACGTTGAAACGCTGACCGACGGCGCGGCCACCATTCGCGAGCGTGACTCGATGACCCAGGAGCGGGTGGCGATGTCCTCGGTACCCGACCGCGTCGCCGAGCTGGTGTCGAGTGGAGCGGCCTGACCGGGACGGCCAGCGGACGGTCGCCGAGCCCGACGACCCGCTGCGGGTGCTCGAGCTGGCGACCGAGCGGCTTGCGGTTCGCCCGGGTGACGACGCAGGTCACGAGGCGAGGGCCCGCGCGCTGCTGGCCCTGGAGCGTCTCGAGGAGGCGGAGGCGGACGCGATGGACGCGGTCCGGCTGGACCCCGATGAGGTGCGCTACCGCGAGCTGCTGGCCGAGATCCAGTCGCGGCGCGGCGAGCACGCGGACGCCGCCGCCGAGTACGCGCGCCTCGCCCGTCGCGATCCGCGACAGGTGGCCTGGACGGTGGCCGAGGCAGCCGAGCGGATCGAGGGCTCGGACGCGGCCAGGGGGGTCGAGGCAGCACGCCGGGCGGTCCGCCTGGAGCCACTGAACTATGGCGCGCAGCTGGCGCTCGCTCGTGGCTTGATCCGCGTCGGCGATGCCGCCGGCGCACTGTCGGCCGCGAGGCGCGCCGCGGAACTCGGGCCGGGTGATGCCGCAGGCCGCGAGACGATGGCGGATGCCCTTTGGCTGGCGGGGCGCGAGCCCGAAGCCTTCAACGAATTCCGCGCCCTCGCCGACGAGTTTCAGCGTGACGGCCGGCAGCGGGCGCTCACCAAGGCACGGACGCTGTACCGCGGGCAGGCCGGCTGGTTCGGCCGCCGCCTCGCGTCGTTTCCATCGCTGTTTGCCATGGCCCTGCGCCGCGGTTGGCTCGACGTCCGATGAAGGTCGGCGATCTGCGCGAGCACCTGGCCGCCGCGATGGCGAGCGCCATGCGGCGCCCCGAGCCGGAGGCGGTGGCGTTGACTGCCGACCGGGCCAAGGCGATGGCGGTCGCGCTCGCGGGGCTCGACCCATCGGTCGAGGTCGACCCCGAGTCACTCGTGGTCGGCACGCGGTCCGCGGCGATCATCCTGGGCTTCCACCCTGAGCACGTGCGGCGGCTGATCCGGACCGGGCGCCTCCACGCCACCCTGGTGGGCGGAGACTATCGCGTTTCCCTGTCGGACCTGTGGCCCTTCCTCGAGGTCCGCTACCGCCGGCCGGGGCGACGCCGCATCAAGCCGCGACGGTGACCCTGATCCGGGTCGTTCCATCCGCCGCGCTCAGTTCAGGGGAGTGGTCGGAGCTCACCGACCTGTGCGTGGCGGCCTTCGACGAGCCGTGGGACGACTACTGGCAGGACATAGGGCCGGGCGTCCACGTGCTGTCGGAGCAGCCAGATGGGGGCATCGTCGCCCATGCGGCCATCGTGGATCGGCTCCTCTATCCGGGCGATGGCGTGCTGCGCGCTGGCTACGTCGAGGCGGTGGCGGTCTGGCCCGATCGACAGCGCCACGGACTTGGCACCCGGGTGATGGAGGTCATCAACGGCATGATCGACGAGCGGTACGAGCTCGGGGCGCTCGGAACCGGCAGCCATGACTTCTACGCGCGTCTCGGCTGGGTCACCTGGCAGGGCCCCACCTGGATACGCCAGCCGGATGGGCGCCGAGACCGCTCGCCGGATGAGGACGGAGGCATCATGGTGCGCCGCACGCCGACGACACCCCCCGGCCTGGACCCCTCGCTGCCGATGGCCGTGGACTGGAGGCCGGGCGAGGTTTGGTGATAAGGTCCGAGCCCATGGCCACCACCGCCGCGAAGCTGATCTACACCTTCCCCGAGGGGAACGCCGGCATGCGCGCCCTGCTCGGCGGGAAGGGCGCCGGCCTGGCCGAGATGACGAATGCGGGCCTCCCCGTGCCGCCTGGCTTCACGATCACGACGGAGGCGTGCAACGCGTACTACGCCGCTGGAAAGGAGCTGCCGCCCGGCCTGTGGGACGACGTGCAGGCGCACATGCGGGCCCTGGAGGGCGAGACGGGAAAGGGCTTCGGCGACCCAGCCAACCCGCTTCTCGTCAGCGTTCGGTCAGGTGCCGCCTTCAGCATGCCCGGCATGATGGACACGGTCCTGAATCTCGGCCTCAACCCGGAGACCGTCGCCGGGCTCATCGCGCTGACCGGCAACGAGCGCTTCGGCTATGACGCCTGGCGCCGATTCGTGGCGATGTTCGGCCGCATCGTGCTCGACATCCCCGCCACGGAGTTCGACGTCCCATTCGATGCGCTCAAGGAGCGTCGGGGCGCCAAGCTCGACACGGACCTCTCGGCCGATGACCTGCGCGAGGTGGCGGAGGCCTATCGGGCCATCGTCCGCGAGGCCACCGGGGAGGACTTCCCGACTGATCCGCATCGGCAGCTTGAGCTGGCGGTGCGAGCCGTCTTCGATTCCTGGTTCGGCAAGCGGGCGCACGACTACCGCGAGTTCAACCGGATCCCGCACGACCTCGGGACCGCGGTGAACATCGTGACGATGGTCTTCGGCAACATGGGAGCCGATTCGGGGACCGGGGTCGCCTTCACGCGCGACCCGAATACCGGTGAGAAGGTGCTCTACGGCGAGTACCTCACGAACGCCCAGGGCGAGGACGTGGTGGCCGGTGTTCGCACCCCGGCCAAGATCAGCCAGATGCGCGATGAGCTGCCGGAGGTCTACCGCGAGTTCGAGGCGATCGCCGAGCGGCTGGAGCAGCACTACCGCGATGTCCAGGACCTCGAGTTCACGATCGAGCGTGGCACGCTCTACATGCTCCAGACGCGCTCGGCCAAGCGCACCGCTCCGGCCGCCGTGAAGATTGCGGTCGACATGGTGGGGGAGGGGATCCTGAGCCGCGAGGAGGCGATCGGCCGGGTCGAGCCGGCGCAGATCGTGCAGCTGCTGCTGCCACGCTTCGACGAAGCGGCCAAGGTCAGGGCCGCCGACCGCTTCCTGGCCAAGGGCCTCAACGCTTCCCCGGGTGCCGCGACCGGCAAGGCCGTCTTCGACCCGGATCGGGCGGAAGAGGTGAAGGCCGCCGGCGACCCGGTGATCCTGGTCCGCATCGAGACGAGCCCGGATGACGTGCACGGCATGCTCGCGGCGCGAGGCGTGCTCACCGCGCGCGGCGGTGCCACCAGCCACGCTGCCGTTGTGGCCCGCAGCATGGGGCTTCCGTGCGTGGCGGGCGCGGAGTCACTCCATATCGACTACGAGGCCCGATCCATGGAGGCCGGCGGCACGATCGTTCGCGAGGGGGAGATGATCAGCATCGACGGCACCACCGG
>CAZDAV010000150.1:0-3358 GCA_964503725.1 uncultured Steroidobacteraceae bacterium | reverse complement strand
CCCGCGCTGGAGCACCTGCAGGGCTGACGGCGGACGGTCTGCACGGGCGCGCTCCTTCGGCTCAGCGGGTCCGCGCGAGGTCGGGCGACACGGCTGCGGCGGTGCGCCGCCGTGCTCCGCTCTCCGCGCAGGCGGCGACGAAGGCCGCCCACAGTCGCTCGAAGACCGGCGGCGAGGACTCGGTTCGCTCCGGGTGGCATTGGACTCCGACCAGCCAGCGGTCCGGGTCCGTCGACTCGACCGCCTCGACCAGGTCGCCCGCATCGGGATGGTGGGCCGTCGCGGAGATCCGCAGCCCCGGACCAAGGCGGTCGGGCGTGATCGCCTGGTGGTGGTAGCTGTTGACCTCCAGGTCGCTCGTCTCGCCCAGGATCACCGCCAGCCGTGACCCGCCCGACAGGTCGAGGCGGTGGCGAGTCACGGCCGGGGACGGATAGGCCGCGCTCTCGTGCCCATCGAGGTGCTGGACCAGCGAGCCGCCTGCGAAGACGTTGATCGCCTGGAGCCCCCGACACACGCCCAGGACCGGGACGCGGGAGACAAGGGCGGCCCGATACGCCTCGTCCTCCAACGTGTCGCGGCCGGGCTCGGGGGCGTGGCTCCCGGCGGCCGTCTCGCCGTAACGGGTCGGATCGATATCGGCTCCGCCGGACAGCAGCAGCCCGTCCATCTCCGCCCACGCCGCGGCGCGACGTGCGGCAGGAGCGTCCTCGTCGAGCGGCACCGGCGTTGCCCCGGCGCGTTCGAGCGCCTCGAGATAGCGGCCGTTCTTCATGGTGGCGACGGCCGGATCAGGTGCCGACTCGGGCTTCGCCAGCGTGACGACAATGCGAGGGCGCTCCACGCACGCATGCTACGCCTGACATTGGGCTTGACGGGACGGTCCGGGTAAAACATAGTACGTGCGACGATATACCGCAGTACGTTATAGCGGTCACCGATGGAGCGAGGTGAGGCCCATGGGAAGCGACGGAACAGGCAACGATCTCGGACGCTTCGCCGAGCCGGCGCTGCTGATCATGGTCAGCCTGGCCGATGGGCCGAAGCACGGCTACGCGATCATGACCGATGTCGACTCGTTCGGCGCCAGCCCGATTGGTCCGGGGACTCTCTACGCCGCGCTTGCCCGCCTGGAGCGCCGCGGACTGATCGAGCCACTCGGACCCCAGGATCGCCGCCGCCCGTATCGGTTGACCGGCGCCGGCTCGACCGCGCTGAGTGAGCACCTCTCGGAGTTGGGACGCCTCGTGCAGGTCGGCCACGCCCGCCTGCGGACCGCCGACGCCTGATCGATGGGCGCCCCGATGCGGGCAGTCAGCCTCGTGCTCGCGGCCTACCCGCGACGCTGGCGCGAGCGCTACGGCGCGGAGATGACCGCGCTGCTGGCAGATCGGCAGCCCGGCTGGCGCGATCTGCTGGACTTGGCGCGAGGCGCATTCGACGCGCGGTTGCATCGGCTTGTTCCACCACCGACCGTCCTGGTCGCCGCCATGCCCCGGAGGGAGCTCAGCATGCCCACGTCACGAACGTCGACCTACGGTGAAGTCAACGCTGCCCCCATCGGTGAGCTGAGCCGGCGAAGCTTCATGCGCCGGGTGCTCGGGGTAGGTGCCGCCCTGGTGGCCCTCGAGTTCGTGGGCGGCACGGTCGCCTTCCTCTGGCCGCAGATCCGCTCCGGGCTGGGTGCCAGGTTCCCGATCGGTACGCTCGCCGACATCATCGAGCAGCAGCCGTCCTTCGCCAACGGGTGGCCATATGCCTTTGGAGCGGCGCGTGTCTTCCTCGTGAATGTGCCGGCGGCCATGGAGCTGGCGCTCGGCCACGAGGTATCGGTCCCGAATCCGTCCGCGGACGAGCTCCTGGTCCTGTGGCGGAAGTGCCCGCACCTCGGCTGCCAGGTGCCGGTCCTGTGCGATGAGCTGAAGCGCTTCACCTGCCGCTGCCACGGCAGCACCTACAACATCCTGGGCGAGAAGCTCAAGGAGGGGCCAGCCCAGCGCGGCATGGACCGCTTCGCGGTCAGCATCAACGACGACGGCGTCGTGGTCATCGACACGTCGCAGCTCAGCACCGGCGCCCTCGACCGCCAGGGTCCCAAGTTCCTGGCCTTCGTGGATGCCGCGCCATATGACCGTAAGTGTCGGTAGGCGTGGCGGGGCGCAGCCGGCGCCTTGCGGTCACGCTTATCCTGCTAGCCGCCGGTTGCTCGGCCCCCGAGGCCGTCAGCCTTCTGACGCGACCGCCTGTCCCCGAGGGCTGGGTCGAGATCGAACGAGGCGGCGTCCGGGTGGCCGTGCCCGAGGAGTGGGGTTCCGAAATCGGGGGCCAGCCTGATTCCATCTTCCTCTCTGCCCTGATCCCGCCCCTTTCCAATCCTGGCGTGGGCCTCATGGCGGTTGGCCCGCGCGGCGAGACCCAGCCGGAGCCGCCGTTCACCGACGAGCGACTCGAAGCGTGGCTCCTCGATTGGGTCTCGAACCGACGCCCGGACTTCTACCAGCGGGATGCCGTCCTGCTCCCGGTCGGTCGGGCTGTGCGCGTCAGGCTGACCTTCGACCCGGGTACACCGGACGGGGTGGAGGTCGCCGTCTATGCCGTCCCGACGGCGGTGGGGGTAGCCGTGCTCCAGATCACCGTCGACGCCAGCCTCATGGACCGCTACGCGAGGGCCGTGGACCAGATCCCGTACCTGTTCCAATTCGGGTTTGCCGAGAGTCGGTAGTTCTCAGATGACGTTCAGCTCGCGATACGGCTGATTGGCTGCGATCCGCTCGTAGCCGAGCGGGCTGACGTCGAGCGTCTCGTAGGCGCCGGTCGCGATCCACTCTGACAGCGCCCGTCCCGCTGCGGGCGCCTGTTGCAGGCCGTGGCCGGAGAAGCCGTTGGCGAACAGGAAGTTCGGCAGATCCGGGTGCGGCCCGATGACGGCGTTGTGGTCGAGCGTGTTGACCTCGTAATGCCCCGCCCAGGCGTCGAGCAGGCGGATCGCCTCGAAGGCGGGCACGCGGTGTGCGATGGCAGGCCAGACCACCTGGTCGAACCAGGACCGATCGACCTCCAGGTCGAACGTATCGGGGTCCGGCTGTCCGTTGCGCGGCGATGAGCCGGCGATGTAGTTTGGCCCCTCCGGCCGGAAGTAGACGCCCGAGGTGTCGATCGTCAGCGGTGCATCGGCAATGCGCGTGCGGCAATCGAAATGGAAGACCATCCGCTTGCGCGGGCTGACCGGCAGCTCGAGTCCGGCCATGGCGGCCACGCTTCCGGCGCGCGGTCCGGCCGCGTTAACGACCCAGTCGGCGGCGATCCGTCGACCATCGGCCAGGCGCACGCCGACCGCTCGACCGCCGTCGCGCTCCAC
>CAZDAV010000149.1:0-3397 GCA_964503725.1 uncultured Steroidobacteraceae bacterium | reverse complement strand
TGGCCGGCGTTGGCCAGGATCGCCCCGTCGTGCATCTTCGGGAAGTGCGCGGCGCCCCAGACGTTGAGGTTGCCGGTGGCGGCGATGAAGATCTCGCCAACCTCGGCCGCCGCATCTGCCGTCGCCACCCGGTAGCCGTCCATGGCGGCCTCCAGGGCGCGCAGCGGGTCCACCTCCACCACGGTCACGATGCCGCCCATCCCGGCGGCGCGAGCCGCGATGCCGCGCCCCACCCAGCCATAGCCCCCGACCGCCACCTGCTTGCCGGCGATCAGCACGTTGGTGGCGCGCAGGATGCCGTCGATCGCGCTCTGGCCGGTCCCATAGCGGTTGTCGAAGAGATGCTTGGTGAGCGCCTCGTTGATGCCCAGCACCGGGAAGCGCAGCTTGCCGGCGGCGGCCATCGCGCGCAGCCGGATGACTCCCGTGGTCGTCTCCTCGGTCCCACCGATGACGGCCTCGAGCAGCTCCGTGCGCCGCGTGTGCAGCTCGTTCACGAGGTCCGCGCCGTCGTCCATCGTCACGTGCGGGAGGTGGTCGAGCGCCGCGGCGATATGTCCGTAGTACGAGTCGCGGTCCTCACCCTTGATGGCGTAGGTCGGGATGCCGTGGTGCGCCACCAGCGAGGCGGCCACGTCATCCTGGGTCGAGAGGGGGTTCGAGCTGCACAGCACGGCATCGGCGCCGCCGGCGACCAGGGTGCGCATCAGGTTGGCGGTCTCGGCGGTGACATGCAGGCAGGCGCTGATGCGCCACCCCTCCAGCGGTCGCTCGGCCGCGAAGCGCTCGCGGATGTCGGCCAGCACCGGCATCTGCCGATCCGCCCATTCGATCTTGAGGGCTCCCGCATCGGCCAGGCCGATGTCGCGGATGTCGCCCTTCACCTCGTGTTTCGTGGCCACGTGATTCGCATTGCCTCTCGTAACGGTCGCATCAATCCCCAACCACCGGATCGGCGGCGCCCCAGGCGCTCGGTCAACCGGCAGTGCTCACGGTAGCCGAGTCGGGCATAGGCTGCGATGGCCGGCGCGTTGTCGGCGTGCACGTTGAGGGCCAGGTCGGGGACGAGGTCAAGCAGCTCGGCGGTCACCGCGCTCGTCACCATCTTGGCGAAGTCGTGGCCGCGGAAGTCGGCGTGGGTCATGACGTTGCCGACCACCGCGATCCCCTCGCGCCGGTTGATGACGTGGGTACCGGCGGCGCTCACCAGGCGGCCGCGGATCCGGACGCCGTGGTACACGCCATCATCCAGGATGGCGTGGGCAAAACCGGCGCGGAAGCCGAGCTGGTACAGGCGGTTCAGGTCGTCGATATCCGATGGGCCCAGCCGTTCGGCCATGCCGGCGTACGGGACGAACGTGGCGCGGTCGACGACCATCCGCGACAGGGCGGTCGGTCGCTCCAGCTCGTACAGGTCGCCGATCGCGGCGTCGTGGGCCTCGGTCGACTGGAAGAAGGCATCGCGCGGCTTGATGACGCTGGCCAGCACCGCGTGGCATCCGGCGGGATCCCCCATCAGGAAGAGCGGTTGCGGGACCAGCCCGTCGTGGTGCATCGCCAGCGCGGTCGGGCTGCCACTCTCGTCGTAGGCGATCCCCCACGAGCATCGGGCCCGGGCGGCCGAGTCCATGTCGCCGATGGCGTACGCCGCGTAGCGGCGATCGGTGCGCAGGAAGCTCGCGATCTCGTCGCGGTCGCTCACCGCTCGCGGGCGGAGCTGTGCGACGGAGACGGCGGCCATCGGCCTAGTAGGCGAGCAGGGTGTGGATTTCGAACTCGCCGAGCTTGGCGCGTCCACCAAGGGCGGTCAGCTCGACCATGAACGAGAGGCCGGCAATCTCGCCCCCCAGGCGTCGCACCAGCTCGATGGTGCCGAGCACCGTTCCGCCGGTCGCCAGCAGGTCGTCGACCACCAGCACGCGCTGGCCGGCAACGATGGCGTCGCGGTGGATCTCGAGCGTGGCGGTGCCGTACTCCAGGTCGTATTCGACCTCGATCGTCTCGGCCGGGAGCTTGCCGAGCTTGCGCACCGGGACGAATCCGGCGCCCAGCCGGTCGGCCATCGGTGCGGCGAAGATGAATCCGCGCGACTCCATGCCGACCACCAGGTCGATGCGCTTGTCCTTGACCGCGGCGGTCATGCGGTCGATCACCTCGCGAAAGGCGTCGGCGTCGCGCAGCAGGGTGGTGATGTCATAGAACAGGATCCCCGGCTTCGGGAAGTCGGGCACCTCGCGGATCTTGGCGCGCAGGTCGTCGGTGGAGCGGACGGTCACGTGGGAGACTCCAGGCGGGAGCAGGCCGGCGACGGAGAGTCTAGCCCGATCGGTCGCGCGCGGGCAATGTGCTCGACGTTCGCCCCGGACCAACGGGCTATACGGGTCGTGGCCCGGAAACCGTACTGTCCGGCGGTAATGCGCAGTGCGACCCATGCCGTGGAAGGTGCCACCAGCGCACGGCCCGGCCTGAGCCCGCACCGGCGAAGCGGCGCGGCGCTGGCGGCCGGCGTCCTGCTGGTCGTGCTCGCCGCCGGCGCGGCTGTCTTCGCGCGCGGTTTGGCCGACGGGCACGCCATCACCTCGCTGCTGGTGGCGACCAGCGCGGCGGGCGTCGTCGCGATCATCGCCTGGCCCGGTGTCGCACCCCAGACCCGGCTGGCACGCGACCTGGAGGATGCGCAGGAACGCTATCGGGCCATGGTCGAGCAGCTGCCGGCGGTGCTGTACGTCGCCGACTTCGGGGCCGAGGCAACATGGCACTACATCAGCCCACGGATCCAGGGTCTCCTCGGCTTCAGCCCGGAGGAGTGGAAGGCGGACCCGAAGCTGTGGATGAGCCAGATCCATCCCGACGACCGGCAGCGCGTGATGGATGAGGAAGAGTTCGACGGCCACCGCGAGCTGGGCGCTGAGAGCGTCAGCGAGTACCGCATGCGGACGCGCGACGGTCGCGAGGTCTGGATTCGGGACGAGGGCGTGGTCATCGCCAATCAAAGCGGCGAGCCGGCGCTGTACCGCGGATTCATGATCGATATCTCGGCGCAGAAGGCTGCCGAGATCGCCCTGCGCGAGAGCGAGGAGCAGACGCGGCTGATCATCGAGACGGCCAGCCAGGCGTACGTGGCCATCGATGCGCGCGGCGTCATCGTCGACTGGAACCAGCAGGCGGAGGAGACCTTCGGCTGGTCGCGCGAGGAGGCGATCGGCCAGCCCCTCGAGGATCGCATCATCCCCATCGCGCAGCGCACCGCCCATCGCGCCGGCCTTGCGCGCTACCTGGAAACGGGCGAGGGCCGCCTGGTCGGCAAGCGCATCGAGCTGACCGCCCTGCACCGCGACGGGCATGAGTTCCTGGCCGAGCTGACCATCTGGCCCGTCGGATCGGGCGACTCGATTCG
>CAZDAV010000148.1:2136-3400 GCA_964503725.1 uncultured Steroidobacteraceae bacterium | reverse complement strand
AGCGGCGCAGGGGCGCGCCATGGGCGAAGCCACAGAGGATCAGCAGGTCCGCGCCTTCAAACGTTCCTTGCAGAAAGGGGCAGGCGCGGCAGCGGTCGATGGCGATAGGGCCGTGCCATGGGCAGCTCATGCGGCCCGCCTCGACCAGGATCCGTGCGGGTGCGGCGTCAAACCTGAGCTTCATGGGGGACCCGATGCTGGTGCCGCACAGCGTCGCCCAGCGCGGGGACTGGCCCATAGAGCCATGCGGCCGGTTCTGCAAGGGTCGTTAGGCCCCCGATCAAGCCAAGCGGCAGCGCTCGCGTCGCGTCGCTCCTTGCGGGTGCCGGAGTTCCTCTCGCTACGGGCCGCTCGGCACTGGCTTCAGCGGGTGCTGTCGCGCATCGTCTGTTGGCGACCGATGGGAGGCCCCCAGATGAGAAGCATGGAAGCCCGACCTGGCACGGCGGCCGGCCGAGGGCTGCAACACCGCGAGGTGTGGGTGCACGAGAAGGGGCTGCCCCACATGTGTCCCCAGCCGCTGGCCGACCACCTGGGACAGCGGATGCTGGTCGCCACCGACCTGAGCGACGACTCAGCCGACGTCGATGCACGTGCGATCGAGTTCGCCGAGAAGGCCGGCGCACATCTGTTCGTCCTCGCCATCGTCCCGCCCGGAGCCATCACCGACGACTCGCACCAGAAGCGCCTCGGCGCGCTCGTGGATGGCGCCCGCCGGCGGGGGATTGCGGCGGAGGGCAGGATCGTCACGGATGATCCGGCCGACGCCATCCTGCGCGAGGCCACTGCCAGCCGGGCGGATGCGATCGTCATTGGCGACGCCCAGTGGCGCGGCTGGAAAGACGCGGGCTGTGTGTGCGGGCACGTCGTTCTCCACGCACCCTGCCCGGTCCTCATCACGAGCCGGCCCGCGGCGGAGTGAACGGCCGCAGTGCCGGGCGGAGAATCGGACGCTTCAGGCTGCCGCTGACGGGGGTGGGCGCGATGAACTCTCCGCGGTACGCGCGGGCTGGACTGCAGGTGGAACACCATACCTCTCGGATCATGCTGGACGGCGGTCCGGGATCGGCATGGGCCAGGCGTTCTACCCGAGGCGCTGGCATGGCTGAGTGGATCGGCGGTCGAGAGCCTGGAAAGGATCGAGGGCCGGGCGCAGGCCCGACCCTCGGCTGCCTCGCGTCGGAGCTGCCGTCAGGCAGCCTTGACCTCGATCTTGCGGGGCTTCGCCTCCTCGGCCTTCGGGATCGTGAGCGTCAGGATCCCG
>CAZDAV010000148.1:0-2036 GCA_964503725.1 uncultured Steroidobacteraceae bacterium | reverse complement strand
GATGCCAGGCATGGCGGCCTTGACGACGAAGGCCTCAGGGGTCGTGTAGGCGTCGATTGCGGGCCGATCAGGGCGGCCCGTCCGGCATGCACGCTGGCGGGTCCACAGCCCGGCGAACAGTGCCGGACGCCCCGTTCTGAGGCGACCAATGGACGGTCGGCGGGCGTACCGCTCTCCGGCTCGATGTTCCGGTGAACCCCGCACGGAGCAGCGTGCTTGCTATCAAGGCGCACCCGACGATCGGAAGCCTTCCGAAAGCCGTGGATCTCGCCGTCATCGCTACCCCCGCAAGCACGGTCCCCTCCATCGTGGGCGAGTGACCCACAAGAGCGATGCCGGGGGCGTACAGCTCAACCTGCCCGACGCCGAGGCGGTGCGCCGGGCGTATCGGTCCATCGAAGCTGCCGTGCGCGCGCGGCGGGGCAGCGAGCATTTCCAGGGACTAACCGTCCAGCCCATGATCAACTACGCCGGCTACGAGCTGATCATCGGCAGCAGCACCGATGCGCAGCCCGGACCGGTCCTACTCTTCGGGCTTGGCGGCCAGCTGGTCGAGGTGTTGCACGACCGCGCCCTGGACCATCAGCACGAACCAGTCTCGACGGCCGCGACACGCTGAGAGACGTGGAGGACTTCGGACCATGACCGATCGCCCCGCAGGCGGCCTGACGACCGACCTCTACGAGCTCACGATGGCGGCCAGCTACCTCCGCCACGGCATGACGGGGCAGGCGACCTTCAGCCTTTTCCTGCGCCACCTGCCGGCTGAACGCGGCTTCGTGGTGGCAGCCGGTGTCGACGAATGCCTGAAGTTCCTCGAGGAGTTCCACTTCGAGCCCGATGAACTGGGCTTTCTGTCCGAGCTGGGATTCGACGATCAGGCGACTGGGCACTTTCGTCGGCTCCGCTTCTCGGGCAGCGTGCGCGCGGTCCCCGAAGGCACGGTGGTGTTCGCCAACGAGCCGATCGTGGAGGTCACGGCCCCAATCGCCGAGGCGCAGCTGGTCGAGACCTACCTCCTCAACCAGATCACCTTCCAGTCGGCGATTGCGACCAAAGCGGCGCGCTGTCGGATCGCGGCCCGCGGAGCGGATCTGATCGACTTCTCGTTCCGGCGCACCCATGGCGTGGAGGCGGGGCTGAAGGCCGCCCGCGCGTCGGCGATCGCGGGCTTCACCGCCACGAGCAATACGGCCGCCGCGCGCCGCTACGGCCTGCGCGCGACCGGCACCATGGCCCACTCGTACGTGCAGGCATTCTCAAGCGAGACCGAAGCGTTCGCCGCATTCGCCGCCGATTTCCCCGCGGGGGTGACGTTCCTGGTGGATACCTACGACACCCTGACCGGGGTTTCGCGCGCCATCGAGGTCATCCGCCAGCGCCGCCTCGCCGGCCAGCTCGCCATTCGCCTCGATAGCGGCGATCTGCTCGAGCTGTCGGTCGCCAGCCGCGCGCTGCTCGATGAGGCCGGGGTGCCGAAGGTTCGGATCGTCGCCAGCGGGAACCTCGACGAGTATGAGATCGAGCGGCTGGTGCAGCGGTCGGCCCCGATCGACGCGTACGGCGTGGGAACACGGATGGGTGTCTCGGCCGATGCCCCATACCTCGACAGCGTCTACAAGCTTGTGGCGTACGACGGGCGGCCGGTCATGAAGCTGTCACCCGGCAAGGCCACGCAGCCGGGTGCGAAGCAGGTATATCGAACGGCTATCCCGAAGAGCATCGGTCCAGATCTGCTGGCATCGGACGACGAGCGTCCGCCGTCTGGCATGGAGCCGCTGCTCGTGCCCGTGATGGAGGGCGGGCGTCGCCTCGACGCGCCCCTGGAGTCGGTCGCCGCCGCGCGCGCCCACCTGGATGCGGACCTGCGGCGTCTCCCTGCACACGCCTTGCGGATTGCGGGGCCGACATCGGTGGAGGTGGAGATCTCGGCGCCGCTGCGGTTGCTCGCCACTCGCTTTCGATCGGGCGTCCACTGACGACAAGGGTGAGCGAAGCTGAATCGCGTCAGTGCTGAACGTCGATCACGAGCCGCG
>CAZDAV010000147.1:2223-3406 GCA_964503725.1 uncultured Steroidobacteraceae bacterium | reverse complement strand
TCGCGCGCGACGACGCGCACCTGCGATCGCTCGGTATCAAGCCTGAGCTACGGCGAACGCTCGGCTTCCTGTCGAACTTCGCCATCGCCTTCAGCTTTATCAGCGTAACAACCGGCTCGTTCGGAAACTTCGGCTTCGGTCTCTACCTCGGCGGCCCGATGATGTTCTGGACCTGGATCGTCGTGATCCTCGGCCAGACGCTCGTCGCCCTCGTCTTCGCCGAGCTGGCCAGCCACTTCCCGGTGGCGGGATCGATCTACCAGTGGTCGAAGCGACTATCCAACCGGACCCTCGGCTGGTTCACCGGCTGGTTCTACTTCTGGGCCCAGGTGCTCACCGTATCAGCCGTCGCCGTGATCGTGGGGTTCGGCATTGACGCCCTGCACCCCGATGACCTCTTCGGCGGCCCGCCCGGTCCGTTGGGCGTCTCCTGGTTCGTCTACATCTCCGTCGGGACGCTGGTCCTGACGACCGCGATCAATGCGTTCGGGGTGCGCCTGCTCTCCCTCTTGAATAACATCGGGGTCGCGACGGAGATCCTGGGAATGGTGGTCTTCGCACTCGTCCTGCTCTTCTTCGCCAACAGCCAGTCGCCGGACGTCGTGTTCCAGACATTCGGTGCTGAGACCGCCCAGAACGGGAACCTGCTGGCCACCTTCGCGCTCGGCGCGTTCATGGCCATGTTCATCGTCTACGGCTTCGACACGGCCGGCACCTTCGGCGAAGAGACCGTCGACGCTGGGCGACAGGCCCCGCGGGGCGTCCTCTCCTCGATCTGGATCTCCGGGGCGGTCGGCCTCGTCTTCATCCTGGCGGTGATCCTCTCGCTGAAGGACATCCCGGCAGCGATGGCCGAGGGGGCGGCCGGCGGCTTCCCGATCGCAACCACCATCCTCGATCACTTCAACGGAGGTTTCCTCGGCGGGCTCACCTTCGGCGAGCTGTACCTGGTCGTGCTCATCATCTCGATCTTCGTCTGCACGCTGGCGATTCACGGTGCGGCGACCAGGATGATGTTCTCGATGGGTCGCGATCGGCACCTGCCGATGGGCCGCGTCTGGGGCAGCGTCCACCCGAGCTTCAAGACGCCAGCCAATGCGGCCGTCGCGGTGGGCGTCTTGGCGGCCTTGCCGATTCTGATCGTCAGCCCGCTGGCTGCCATCTCGCTTTCGATTGCCGCGAC
>CAZDAV010000147.1:0-2123 GCA_964503725.1 uncultured Steroidobacteraceae bacterium | reverse complement strand
CAGACCCTCGACTGGCTGCCGGCCTGGCCGCTGTTCGAGACGATGGTCGGCACGCTGCTGGTATTCGGTGCTCTGTACTACCTCGTTTCCGTGCGCGGCACGGTGCGTGACGTGGAGTCGGACGCTGCCACAGGCGAGGCGATGATCGGGTAGGCCTGACCTCTACTCGTCGCAGCTTGCGAGCGGCTCGGCGCCCCGGCGCCGGGCCGCTCCCGTATCGTGTCGGACGACCACAGGAGTTGAGCCGTGGCCGATGAATCCACCGAGGAGCTGCCCGGCGACCTGCGTGATCAGCTGGTCGCGGCGTTGCAGCGCGTCCCGGAGACGGCCGACCTCGAGCTGACGTTGGCCCCGCTGTCGGGGGGCATCACCAACCGCAACTACCTCGTGACGGCGGCGGGCAGCGACGAGCGCTACGTGATCCGCCTCGGCGGCAACGATACGCACCTGCTCGGGATCAGCCGCGAGGTCGAGCACGCGGCGACGGTGGCTGCTGCCGGCGTCGGGATCGGGCCAGAGGTGACCGCGTTCATTCGTCCCGAGGGATACCTCGTCACCCGCTTCATCGTCGGTGCGCCGGTCAGCATGGAGCAGGTCCACCAGCCCGCGATGCTGCGGCGCGTGGCTGACTCCATCCGCCGCATCCACGGCGGACCGGCCATCCCGGGCCTCTTCGTCCCGCTCCGCATCGTCGAGGCGTACCTGGCGCTCGCCACCTCGCGCGGCGTCGAGCGCCCGGCGGCCTGGGACCAGGCGTACGCCGTGGGGCACCGGATCGAGCGCGCCCTGCTCGAGGCGCCGATCGAGATGCGCCCCTGCCACAACGATCTGCTGAACGCGAACTTCATCGACGACGGCGAGCGCATCCGGATCGTCGACTGGGAATACTCTGGCATGGGCGACCCGTTCTTCGACCTCGGCAACTTCAGCGTCAACCACGACCTGACGCCCGACGAGGACGCCGTCCTGCTGGGGGCCTACGAAGGTGCCGCGCAGCCGGCCCGCCTGGCCCGGCTTGCCCTTATGCGGATCGTCTCCGACTTCCGCGAGGCGATGTGGGGCGTCCTGCAGCAGGCGATCAGCACCCTGGACGTCGACTTCGTGGCCTACGCCGACGAGCATTTCGAGCGGCTGCTGCTCAACGCGACCGGCCTCGCCTTCGAGGTGCAGCTGTACGAGGCGACGCGTGGCTGACCGCGGCCCAGGCGTTCCGGATCATGCCCGGTGCGTGATCATCGGTGGTGGAGTGGGCGGGACGGCGCTCGCCTACCACCTGACCCTCCTGGGCTGGACCGATGTCGTCCTGCTCGATCGGGCCGAGCTGACGAGCGGCTCGACCTTCCATTCCGCGGGGCTGGTGGGGCAGCTGCGATCCAGCCCGACCCTGACCAGGATGATGGTCGACAGCGTCGCCACCTACCGCGGCCTGGCCGCCGAGACCGGGGTCGATCCCGGCTGGCGCGAGGTCGGCTCGCTGCGCCTCGCCTCCTCCCCGGAGCGCATGGAGGAGCTTCGCCGGCAGGCCGGCTGGGCCAAGGCCTATGGCCTGCCGATGGAGCTGGTGAGCGCCGACGAGGCCCAGCGGCTCTTTCCGCTGATGATCACCGATGGCGTGCTCGGCGCGGCCTGGCTGCCGACCGACGGCTACCTCGACCCCAGCGGGCTGACCCAGGCCCTGGCCGCCGGTGCGCGCAGTCGCGGCGCGACGATCCTGCCGCGGACGCGGGTCACGGGGATCGGCGTCGAGCGCGGACGCGTGACCGGGCTGTCGACTGAGCGTGGCCAGATCAGCGCCGAGGTGGTGGTGAATGCCGCCGGCATGTTCGCGCCGGAGATCGGTCGCATGGCAGGCGTGACGGTGCCGATCATCCCGTTCGCGCACCAGTACCTGGTCAGCGAGCCAATCGAGGGTGTGACCCCGGACCTGCCGCAGCTGCGCGACCCGGACAACCTCGTCTACTTCCGCCCCGAGGTGCGCGGGCTGGTGATGGGCGGCTACGAGCGAAACCCGCTGCCGTGGTCGCTGGACGGCATCCCGACTGACTTCAACGGGAAGCTGCTGCCGCCGGACTGGCCGCGCTTCGAGGAGATCAGCGCCGGCGCGGTGCGGCGCGTGCCGGCCA
>CAZDAV010000146.1:0-3419 GCA_964503725.1 uncultured Steroidobacteraceae bacterium | reverse complement strand
CGATGTTGACCTTGGCGACGATGTGGTACTTGTCGTTCAGGATCAGGATGATGTCGCTCTCGTAGTTGATGGCGCTGCTGCCACGCAGGTGGTGGTTGCGCAGACGCTTCGCCTTGAGCCCCTCCCGATCGGCGGCCACGATGGCGACGACCGGGATCTCGAGGGAGAGGGCGATGTCCTTCAGCCCGCCCACGATGCGGGTCACCTTCTCGGTCTCTTCGGTCGGCTCCGGGATGACCGGCACCTTCTGCAGGTAGTCGACGAAGAGGACGAGTCGCCGCTTCTCGTCGCCGCGATACTCGGCGACCAGCTCGCGCAGGTTGTCGATGGTGCTGGTGGTGGCCGTGCCGCGCATGAGGAACAGGTTGCTGCCGTAGCGCGCGATGCGCTCCAGCGACGGTCGCAGCCGCGGGTTCGCGCCGAGCTTGGCGCGCTGCCCCGCCTCGACGGCGGACGCGTAACTCGACATGACCTCCTTCTTGACGTCCTGGATCTTCACCGCGCCCGACTTGGAGGGGAGCAGGCTGAGGGCCGACTCCAGTGCGATCAGGCGCTGGATGAGGTACTCCTCTTCGTGCTCGAAGCAGACATACAGGGCTGTTGCCTGCCCGGAGGCTGCCATGTTGCGGGCCATCTGCAGGGCCATGGTGGTCTTGCCGGAGCCCTGGGCGCCACCGATCAGCATCAGCTCGCCTGGGCGCAGGCCGCCGCCGATCGTCTTGTCGAGCGGCACGAACCCGGTCTCGATCGGCTGGAACTCGTCGACCTTGCCGGCGGCGATCCGCTCGTTCAGGTTCGTCAGCACATCCAGGGCGGACCGCGGAGCCAGGGTGCCCGCGCCATCCTCCATGTGCCATTCCTGCGACGGCGCGGCCGCGGGCAGCGGGTCCGCGAGCGGATCGGTCATCGGATCGGTGAGTGGATCGTCAATCATGGGGCGGGCGGCTCCTCACACGGGGCGGTGCGCGCATGGTGTCCACATGCAACGCAGGCGAGTATACGACTGGCCCGATAGCCTCGAAATGGTCCGAATGGGCTATCGCGGGGATGTCATTGCAGCGAGCTCGTGTCCACCACCTCGAAGTCGGAGCCGGTGATCAGGTGCAGGTCATGCAGCTCGTCGTCATTCCAGCGGGTGTCCGGCGCGCCCGTGACGAACCACGGCGAGCCGTTGTCGGCCAGGATCATGCCGTACTGCTTGAGGGCGGTGAGGATGACGCGCGCCTGCGGGCCGAAGCCGCTGATGTCGACCGATGCCTTCAGACGCACCCGCACCCCCATCGACGGCAGCGAGGCTGAACCACTCTCGCCGGCATCGTGGCGCGCCGGGTAGATGTGCGCGGTCCGCGTGCTCGGGGCAGTGAAGCGCAGGGCGTGGCTGATCACGCCTGCAGCCACCTCGTCGTAGCGGGCCAGGCCGGGCAGGATCGGCAGGCCGGCAGCATCGGCGCTGGTCCAGCCGTCCGGGCGCAGCGCATTCGAGCGGAGATCCCAGATCGCACCGGAACCGGCGCTCCAGGCCCCGCCGCTCTTCACCGCGGCGAACAGCTCGTAGAGCCGGCAGGCGGTCTTGTCCCACATGATGATGTGGCGATCGCTGCCGCCCTCGATCAGCGGTGCGGCGGGGATCGGGTACGGCCCCGGATCGGATTCATCGGCGTACTGGAAGCTGACCGTGGATCTCGGCGTCGAGGGGCCAACCACGTTGATCGGGATCCCGTAGCCGGTCGCGCTGAAGTCCGGATGCAGGTAGTCGTCCAGCCCGATGGACCCGATCAGCGTCGCCGAGTTGGCGGCCACAGGCAGCCCCGAGATGTCGCGATTCCAGACGTTCGAGGCCGGGAAGACGGGGCAGGGTCCGGGCGGCGGGGGAGGCGGGGCCGGCGTGCTGACCGGGGGTGGCACCGGCGTTGCGGCCGGGGTGGGCGGCACGGCGGTGGGGAGCGGTGCCGACGAGGGCTTCGCCGTCGGAAGAGCGGCGATCCCCGGGGTTGGCGC
The DNA here is from genome assembly GCA_964503725.1 of uncultured Steroidobacteraceae bacterium. Taxonomy (GTDB): domain Bacteria; phylum Chloroflexota; class Limnocylindria; order QHBO01; family QHBO01; genus CF-167. Next base: position 1,421 of record CAZDAV010000146.1, on the reverse strand, counting down.
GGAGGTGGCCGCACCGGGCGCGCCGCTCGCGTCCAATCCAGTCGGCTCCGGCGTCGCGAGGTCGCCGGACGGGGAGCCGACCGACGACGGTCCGGCGCTCGAAAGTCCCTCGGTGCTGCGCGACACCGCGAGCGGATCCGATGGCGCGGCGCCGCTCGAGAGGAGCAGCACCACGACCACCACGACGCCCAGGGCGAGCGCGGTGGCGCGCGCCCGGGTCTTCTGATCGGTCGGCATGCGTTGCAGCGTCGCCGTCCCGGGTGGGTCGGTCAACGGTGCTGATCGTCAGGGGGTTCCGGTACCGCCGGCACCCGCTGAGCGCCTACGCCGGCTGGGGGGCGGGCTTTCTCCGGCGCTTGGGGCGCGGCTCGACGACGGGGATGCCCTCGCCTTCGGCGCCCGCCTCGCTCGCACGGCGCGGCGTCGGACCTGATGAGCTGCGAGGCGGCAGGACTCCGGCGAAGAGCGTCTCGAACTCCTCGGCCTCGATCGTCTCCTTCTCGATCAGGAGCGCGGCAAGGCGGTCGAGCACGTCGCGGTGCTTGACCAGTGCCTCCTTGGCCCGCTGGTAGGCGCGATCGATGATCTGGCGCACCTCGGCGTCGATCTTGGCTGCGACCTCGTCCGAGTAGTTGCGCTGCTCGCTGATCTCGCGGCCCAGGAAGATCATCTCGTCCTTCTTGCCAAAGGCCAGCGGGCCAAGGTTCTCGCTCATGCCGTACTGCGTCACCATCGCCCGTGCCAGCCCGGTCGCCTTCTCGATGTCGTTGCTGGCGCCGGTGGTCGTGTCGCCGAAGACGACCTCCTCGGACACGTGCCCGCCCAGCATGCCGGCGATCTTGTCCTCGAACTCGGACTTGGAGTGGAGGTATCGGTCCTCCGCGGGCAGGCTCATGGTGTAGCCGAGCGCCATGCCACGGCTGATGATCGTCACCTTGGAGACCGGGTCGCACTTCGGCAGCACGCGCTGCACGACGGCATGCCCGCCCTCGTGGTAGGCGATGATCTCCTTCTCCTCCGGAGTGATCAGGCGGCTGCGCCGCTCGGGCCCGGCCACGACCCGGTCGATCGCCTCGTTGAAGTCGCCCATCGCGATCGACTTCTTGTTGTGCCGCGCGGCCAGGATCGCCGCCTCGTTGACCAGGTTGGCAAGGTCCGCTCCCGAGAAGCCGGGCGACCGGCGCGCCAGCTCGTCCAGGTTGACCGTCTTGTCCAGCGGCTTGCCCTTGATGTGCACGTCCAGGATCTCGCGCCGACCCCTGATGTCCGGGCGGTCGAGGACGACCTGGCGGTCGAAGCGTCCCGGGCGCAGGAGCGCCGGATCGAGGACATCGGGCCGGTTGGTGGCGGCCACCACGATCACGTTCGTATTCGTGTCGAAGCCGTCCATCTCGACCAGGATCTGGTTGAGGGTCTGCTCG
>CAZDAV010000145.1:0-3427 GCA_964503725.1 uncultured Steroidobacteraceae bacterium | reverse complement strand
ACCTGGGTCGACTCGCAGCGCGACCAGGCGGAGTTCCAGGTGGGGGCGGATCTGCGCATTGCCCCGGCCATCGGACCGAGTGCCCTGCCGTCGTGGTCGCTGGCCAGCGCATACACCTCGGCCGAGGGCATCGGGCTGGGCATGCCGGTCGAGCGGGGACGCGTCGAAGTCCGGCGCGACGGCGCGTCGGGCGAGCTGCTCGCCCTCGATCCCGAGGTCGCCCCCCAGATCGTCTCGATGCGCGCCGACCTGTCGAACGCCTCGCTGGCGGCCATCTTCCAGCCGCTCATCGACGCCCGGCCGACCCTCGACACGGTCCCGATCCCCGGCAGCCCCCAACGGCTGCGGCTGACCGTCAACGTCGCCATCGAGGAGGTGGAGATCTTCGTCTTCGACGACGACGGTGGGCACGTGGAGGTGATCGACGGTTCGACGCTCGCGAATGAGCGGCTGCTGGCCGCCACGGCTTACGTTCGCGACGCGCGGGGCCTGCTCCACCGCTTTGCGAGCGAGCCGGTCGCGCTGACGAGTCCCGAGGAGATCGTCGTCCCCCTGTCCGCCGGATCGGAGGCGGCCCGCGCGGCGGTGGCAGACTCCGGCGCGACGCTGAGCTTCCCGATCGAGCTGGTCGGGGTCGATCTGGTCGTCAGCCTCCCCCGCTTCTCCGCCGCGACCGTCGGGTCGCTCGGACTGACCGCCGTGGCGGCCAGCGATTCGGCGGACGGCGCTGATACGTGGCGCGACATCGATCTGGAAGCGGCCGGCGGGTGGCAGCTCGGCTGGTCGCAGGGACCGGGCGCGGAGATCGCCGTCGTCCCGTCCGACCAGGTCGCCGATCAGACGATGCAGCTCGGCACGCCCGGCAACTTCGCCGCCCTGCCCGGGGTCGACGGAGAAGGACGCGGCATGACGGTCAGCTTGGTGCCGGCGTCGATGGCAGCGCTGCGAGCCACCGAGCTTGCCGCGGTTGTGAACGGGGTGTTCCTCGGTCAGACCGCGTCGAGCGTCGGGGACATCGTGAGCCTGCCGCTGGAGGGAGGACCGCGCAACGTACGGATCGTGGGTTCCGTGCGTTCCTTCCCGGCAACCGAGCCGGGGCGTGCCGCGGCGATCGTTGACCTTGCGAGCTTTGGGCTGCTCCGATTCCAGGCCGCGCATGCGACGCGCAATGCGTCGGAATGGTGGCTGCAGGCGGATGACCGTGCCGCGGCGGCGGCCGCCGCCGGGGACGATTCCGGACCCTTCGCGCGGGCCACCGTCACCGGCCGCACCGACCGCATCGGCAGCCTGAGCGCCGACCCGCTGGCGCTCGGCATCATCGGCGCGCTGGCGCTCGGCTTCGTGGTGGCGGGCCTCTTCGCCGTCATCGGCCTGGCGGCCAGCGCCGCGGTCTCGGCGCGGCAACGGCGCGGCGAGTTTGCCCTGCTCCGTGCGCTCGGCCTGTCCGGCGGACAGCTCTCGGGGTGGCTGTGGCTGGAGAACGCCAGCCTCGTCGTCGTCTCGCTGCTGGCGGGCACCGGCCTGGGCCTGCTGATCGGGTGGGTGGCGCTGCCGTACATCACCGTCACCCAGCAGGCGGCCGTGCCGTTCCCGCCGGTCATCGTCGAGACGCCGTGGACCACCATTCTCATCCTGGAGGCGGTCAGCGCCGGGGCCCTGGGCCTGACCGTGGTGGCCCTCGCGGCGGTGCTGCGGCGAGCCGGGGTCGGGAGCGTCCTGCGCATGGGCGGCGACTGACAGTGGGCTGGCTGTGGGCGGCAGGCTTCCTGTTGCGCCGCCTCCGCGCGGAGGCCGGCGTCGTCGCCCTGCTCCTGGCCCTGGTGGCCGCCACCAGCTTCGTATTCGCCGCGGCGCCGCGCCTCTTCAATCTGGTCGCCGATCGAGCGCTCGTCCACGAGCTGGAGGCCGCAACCGCGGTCGAACGGGACTTCCAGCTCTCCGCCATCTCGACCACACCATCTGGGCAGGACGAGCTGCAGGCGGTCGACGACATCGGCGGCCTCTACCTCGACGCCTTCCCTGACTCCATCCGGCGGCTGATCGGCGAGCGCCGCTACTCCGCCACCACTCCGCGATTCGAGATCGCCGATCTGCTGCGCCTCCCCACCTTCATTGCGCTGCGCTACCAGGACGGGCTGGACGAGGCGATCCAGATCGTGGATGGGCGCATGCCGGCCGGCACCGGCGAGCCGCTGCCGGAGGCGGTGGTTGACCTCGCCGCACCGCCGCGACCGGAGCCGTTCGCGCCTCCGCCGCGCATCGAGATCGCGGTCTCCGAGGCGACCGCGTCCGTGGTAGGGCTGGGAGTCGGCGACACCCTGGCCGGAGCCCTCGATCAGGCCGATCCGATCCTGCGCCAGACCATCACGCGGCTGGTCGAGGTGCGGTTCGAAGTGGTCGGCGTCTTCTCGATCGCCGATGCGGACGCCGATCTGTGGTTCGCGGATCGCAGCCTGCAACGCCCGGAGATCGGTGGGACCGATGAGAACCCGATCGCCTTCGCCACCGCCCTCATTGGGCCCGATGCGTATGCCGACCTCACCCCGTCCGCGCTCCCGTTCAATTTCGCCTGGCGCTACTTCCTGACCCCTGAGCTGGCGGACGTCGGGTTGTTGGACGCGGTGGTACCGGACATCGTGCGCATGCAATCCCAGAATGCGGAGGCGACCTTCGGCCAGGCCATCGCCGGCGGTCTCCTGATGCGTACCGAGCTGCTTGACCTGGTCGGGCGCTACCAGGCTCAACGGGCGGCTTCAGAGGCGGTCCTGTCGGTGGCCGCCATCGGTCCATTCGCCCTGGCGGTCGGCGCGATCGGGATGGTCGCCATCCTGCTCGTGTTGCGCCGACGCACCAACCTGGACCTGGCGCGCAGCCGGGGCGCATCGGGCCTTCTCCTGCTCGTCGCACAGCTCTGGGAGGCGATGCTGGTGGCCGGTGCTGCGATCCTGATCGGGCTGCTGCTGGCGGTGTGGCTCGTCCCCGGTCGGGAGTCCTGGCTCTCGCCGCTCCTCGCCCTGGCGAGCGGCGTCGCCGCGGCCGTGGTGCTGGTCGCGGCAACCTGGCCGGTCGCTCGTCGACGGTTGGGGCAACCTGGGCGCGGCGATCCGCCGCTCCTGCCCACCTCGCCGCGGCGCCTCGTGCTCGAGCTGACCGGGGTTGGGCTGGCCGTCGTCGGAGTGCTCCTCATGCGGCAGCGGGGCCTGGTGATCGGCGGCGGCGCGAGCGGCGCCGGGACGCGCTTCGACCCGTTCCTGGCAGCCATTCCGGTCCTCGCCGGGCTTGCCACCGGAGTCGTGGCCATGCGCCTCTACCCGCTTCCGATTCGCGCGCTCGGGTCGCTCGCTGCCAGGCGCCGAGACCTGGTTCCGGTGCTCGGCCTGCGCAACGTGGGACGGCATTCGGCGGCCGCCAACCTCCCGCTGCTGGT
>CAZDAV010000144.1:0-3479 GCA_964503725.1 uncultured Steroidobacteraceae bacterium | reverse complement strand
GTCGACGCCGATGCCGCCGCCTCGATCGGTGAGCGCGTGCGACGGGCTGTCTCGCGGCTGACGTCCGAAGACGCCACGCCGGTGACGATCTCCGTCGGGGTCGCCACGATCCCGGGCGACGCGATCGACAAGAACACGCTGATCGGCGCCGCAGATACCGCCCTTTACCACGGAAAGCAATCGGGCGGGGATCGGGTCATCCGCGCCAGCGACGTCCCCAGCGGGACGCGCGACCTGCGCAATACGCTCGGCCAGCTGGCTCGCACCGCGCTGCTGCGACCCCAGGATGGCTCCGTCACATCCCTCGCCGAGCATGCGACCCACGTCCATGGCGTTGCGGTTGACGACGGGGAGCAGAAGGTCCTTGCTGCATTGCTTGACCTGGTGCGCTCCCTCGAGGCGCGCGAAGCGACGACGCGCGGGCACGGGGAGCGCGTCGGCATCCTGGCGGCGCGGATGGCCGGCAAGCTCGGCTGCCCGAGAGACGAGGTCGCGGTGATCGAGCTCGCGGCTCGGCTGCACGGCCTCGACCTGCTCACCACCGCGGATCTCCACCCGATCCTCTCGCTCCGAGGTGCGGTCCTGCTCGTGCGGGAGCACCGCCTTGGAACAAGTGCCGAGGATGGATCGGTCGGCGCCCAGATCGTCTCTGTCGCCGATAGCTACGACACGCTGATGAGCACCTTTGCCGGCAAGCGCGGCGGGCGCGCGGCTGCGGTTGTCGAGCTGCGCTCGGGAGTCGGGACGCGCTTCCGCGCCGATGTCGTCGAGGCGCTGGCCGCTGACGTCGCCGCGAACCGCGATCCCGGGAAGCGTCGGCGCCTTGCCGACCGGCCGACGAGGGTACGCGGGGCGGCCTGACCCTCGTCGGGGCGTCGGTCGAGGTGCGCTATCATGACGCCTCCCATGCCGACCACCCCTCCTGACGCCGCGCCTCGGCGCTCGGCACTGCGGGAAGCGGTCCTCTGCCTGGTCGTCTCGTCGGTCGTGCTCGCCGCCTGCGCGAACGAGCCGAGCCGATCAGGCGAGCCATCACTCGACCCATCGGCAACTCCCGCCCCCACCGCCACGCCGATCCCGACGCCGGTCCCCACCCCGTTCTTCAGCAACGTCCCCGACCCGGAGCTCGTCGCCCTGATCCCGACGACCGTGGCCGGCGCGACCGTCGTAATTCCGGCGATCACCGACTTCTCGATCACGCCCGGCGATATCGGCGAGGTCTATGGCGAGGTTGGGCTCGGCTTCCGGTCGCTGCAGCTGGCGTACGTCTCTCGGCCGCGCCTCTCCCTCTTCGCGATCCGCATGCAACCGCCGGTCGCGACCAACGCCGATCTGGAGCCCTACCTGGCCGAGGTCGGCCGCTACGTCGGCATCGCCGGCCTGCACCGCGAGCCGTGGGAGCTGAAGCCGGTGGCGGATCACATGGTCTGGGTGCGCCCCGAGGACGACGCGACCCTTCCCGGCACACGGGTCTACACCTGGGCGGTGGGTGGCTACGTCTTCCTGGTGATCGGGATCGACGAGGCGCAGAACCTGGCGATGCTGGCTGCCCTCCCCGGAGAGCCGGCGCCGACCCCGACCCCGCTCCCATCGGGGAGCGCCAGCATCGAGCCCTCGGCCTCGCCGTGACCGACGACTGGGGTGCCTGGGACGACGCACGCGACGACCGCATCTCGCGCAAGCGCGACCGGCTGGCACGCCTGCTGGCCGTCGCCTCGATCCTGTACACCCGAGGGAGTGGCGAGTCGGGCGTGCCGGTGGCGGAGATTGCCGGCCTGACCGGCATGACCACCCGCACCGTGTACCGCGACATCCGAGCCCTCGAGGACGAGCTGGGGATGCCGATCTTCTCGGCCGGCAAGGGCCGGTATGGGATCGAGAAGAAGTATTTCCTGCCGCCTTTGCGTCTCTCCCTGCCCGAGGCGGTCGTCCTCTTCCTGGCATCGCGCCTCATCGCTCGCTGGTCCGATGCCTACGACCAGGCGGTGGTCAGCGCGTTCACCAAGCTCGCAGACCTGCTCCCGCAGCCGATTGCGCGGCACGTGGCGGCGACCATGCTGGTGGTCGGTCGCGCTGGAGAGAATGAGCCATTCATGCGCAACTTCGCGCACGTGGCGCAGGCCTGGGCCGACGGCCGGGTGGTCGAGTTCGACTACGAGCCGGGTGACGGAGAGCCGCGGCATGCCCGGGTCCGGCCCTACTTCCTGGAGCCCGATGCGGCCGGGCGCAGCGTCTACCTGATCGGCTTCGACGAGACGGTCAAGGCGATGCGCACGTACAAGGTCGAGCGGATCCGCAGCTCGACGCTGACGCCCGACCGTTACGAGATCCCCGGCGACTTCGACCCCGACCGATGGCTCGCGCATTCGTGGGGCATCTGGTCGTCCGATACGACCGCCACCGCCGACGTTCGGCTGCGCTTCGATGCGGCGGTTGCGCACCGCGTGCGGGAGGCGATCTGGCACCGATCCCAGAAGCTCGTGGAGCTTCCTGACGGGGGCGTTGAGCTGACGTTGACCGTCGCGGGGATCGTCGAGATCCGACCCTGGATCCTTTCGTGGGGAGATGGCGTGGAGGTGCTGGAGCCGCCCGAGCTGCGCGAGTCGGTGAGCGCCGCGATCCGCCGCGCGGGGGCGCGCTACGAGGCGTGAGCCCCGGCGGCATCGAATCCGAGCTGAAGTTCTGGGCGGTCGACGAAGCGCCGCTCGATGCGCTCGCCGGGGCGGCCAGGCTCGGTCCGGCCAGCCTTGGCCCTGCGCGCGGGGTCGACGAAACGGACCGTTACCTGGACACGGAGGACCTGCGGCTGGCCGCCGCCGGCTGGGCATGCAGGGTCCGCGAGCGTGAGGGCCGCAGGATCGTTTCGATGAAGGGGCCAGCCGAGCATTCAGCAGGCGACCTCCTGCACCGGCGCCCCGAGCTGGAGGGGATCGCCGGTCCGGGGACCGAGGCGGCCGCGTGGCCGTCGTCCGAAGCCCGCGACCTTCTGATTCGCTTCTGCGCCTCCCGTCCGCTGCTCGACCGCGTGACGCTCCATCAGCACCGGATCGAGCGGCGCGTGGTCTTGGCGGGAGTGCCGGTCGGCCTCCTCTCGCTCGACCGTGGGCGCGTCCTCCACCAGGGCGCGGAGGTCGGCTTGTTGCGGGTGGTGGAGCTGGAGTTCGGCGTCGAGGCGATCGCGACAGGGCTCGACACCGGGCCGCTGGCGGCCGCCCTGGCAGCCCTGCCAGGCCTTGTGGCGGACCCGTTCAACAAGCTGGAGCGGGCCCTCGCATTGGTGGCTGCCGCCGCGCGCTGACCAAAGCTAGTCCCCGAGCGGAAGCCGCAGGATGAGCGCCAGGGTCGGACGCGGCCTCGGCTCGGCGGCGACCAGCGGGGCGCGAAGCCAGGCCTCCCCCGCCGGCCCGGCCCGATGGCGCGCTGAGAGCTGGCGAGCCGACAGCCCGTCGATGCCCAGGGCGGCCAGCGCCTCGGCCACC
>CAZDAV010000143.1:0-3480 GCA_964503725.1 uncultured Steroidobacteraceae bacterium | reverse complement strand
TGCGGTTCGACGGCTACGAGGCGCTGTGGCGGTGGTCGGTGGCCGAGCCCGAGGCGTTCTGGGGGTCCGTCTGGGACCACTTCAGAGTGCGTTCGTCGACGCCGCCCGGCCCGGCCCTGGCCGACGCCCGCATGCCCGGCGCTCGATGGTTCAGCGGCGCCTCTCTCAACTGGGCGGAGCACGCGCTCCGCCTCGACGGCCGCGCGCCGGACGACGTGGTGGTAGTCGCCCGCTCGCAGACCCGCTCGCGCAGCACCCTCACCGTGACCGAACTGCGCGACGCGGTTGCCCGGGTCCGTGCCGGCCTCCTGCGCCTCGGGGTGGAGCGCGGCGACCGGGTGGCCGCCTACCTGCCGAACGTACCGGAGGCCGTCGTGGCGCTGCTGGCCACCGCCTCGCTCGGCGCCATCTGGTCGTCGTGCGCGCCCGAGTTCGGCACCCGTAGCGTCGTCGATCGGTTCAGCCAGATCGCGCCAAAGGTGCTGCTTACCATCGACGGCTACCGCTACGCGGGCCGGGAGATCGACCGCAGCGACGAGGTGGCCGCCATCCGCTCCGCGCTGCCCAGCCTGGCCGCCACGGTCGTCCTGCCCTATCTCCGGACCGATGTCTCGCACGTCCCCGGCGCCATCAACTGGGCGGATCTGGTGGCGGCGCCCGGCGAGCTGGCGTTCGCATCGGTCCCGTTCGACCATCCGCTCTTCGTGCTCCACAGCTCCGGGAGCACCGGGCTGCCGAAACCGATCGTCCACGGCCACGGCGGGATCCTGCTCGAGCACCTGAAGATCCATGCCCTGCACCACGACCTGGGTCCGGCCGATCGCTTCTTCTGGTTCAGCACTACCGGCTGGATGATGTGGAACTACCTGGTCTCGGGGCTGCTCGTGGACGCCACGATCGTCCTCTACGACGGCTCGCCGGCACACCCCGACCTGATGGCGCTCTGGCGCCTGGCCGCCGAGGAAGGCGTCACCTACTTCGGCACCAGCGCCACCTTCCTGATGGCCTGCGCCAAGGAACGGCTCGCGCCCGGGCGAACCGCGGACCTGTCAGGTCTGCATGCCATCGGCTCGACCGGCTCGCCGCTGCCGCCCGACGGCTTCAGGTGGGTGTACGAGGCGATCGGTCCATCGGTCCATCTGGAGTCCGTCTCCGGTGGGACCGATGTCTGCACCGCCTTCGTCGGTGCCTCGCCGCTGGTCCCCGTCTGGGAGGGTGAGATCAGCTGCCGCCAGCTCGGCTGTGCAATCGAGGCCTTCGATGCTTCGGGACGCCCGGTCATCGGTGAGCAGGGGGAGCTCGTCATCACCGCCCCGATGCCGTCGATGCCGGTCGCCTTCTGGAACGACCCATCGGGCGAGCGCTACCGCGAGGCGTATTTCGTCGAATATCCCGGCGTCTGGCGCCACGGCGATTGGATCACCATCACCGAGCGCGGCTCATGCATCATCAGCGGCCGCTCCGATGCGACGCTCAATCGCGGCGGGGTGCGGATCGGCACCGCCGAGTTCTACGCCGTGGTCGAGGCTTTGCCCGAGGTCGCCGACTCGCTTGTGATCCACCTCGAGGATTCAGACCGGCTGCTGCTGTTCGTCGCCCTGCACGACGGTGACGAGCTCGACGACGAGCTGCGGTCTCGGATCTGCGCCGAGCTGCGGACCGCACTCTCGCCGCGCCACGTGCCCGACGAGGTCCGCGCGGTACCCGCCATCCCGCGCACGCTGTCGGGCAAGAAGCTCGAAGTGCCGGTGAAGCGGATCTTGACGGGGACGCCCCCGGACGCTGCCGCTTCCCGCGGCTCGTTGGCTGATCCGGCATCGCTCGACGCCTTTGCCGAGCTGGCGGCGAAGCGGCCACCATGATCGAGCTCCTCACGGCGACCACGTCACTTTGGCGCGGATGGCGCCTCCTCGGCCATTCATCGACCGCGGGCCTTCCACACCAAAGGCATCACCTTTGCAGCAGGGGCTAGACAGCAGGGGCTAGACAGCAGGGGCTAGAATGCAGCACTGGGCACCTTGGGCCCAAACGTCCGTCCGGCTCACCCAGATCGCGCTCCGCGCGTATCGGTGGGCGAGAGCAAGAAGGAGTACGACCGATGAAACGACTGGCTGTTCTCGCCGCCACCGTCTCCCTGGCGCTGTCGGCGGCGACAGTGGGAGCGACGCCAGGAACCGGCGCCGCGCCGGCAATCCTGGCACAGGGTGTCTTCGATCCGATCTCCACCAGCCACACCGGCGGCCTCGAGAGCGTGATCCAGGAGGTGACGATTGCCCCTGGCGGCCACACCGGCTGGCACACTCATCCCGGGGGCACGGTCATCATCGTCGAGTCGGGAGTGTTCAGCTTCTACAACGACACATGCGTGCTCACGACGGTCGGCGCCGGCCGCGGCATCGTCGAGCCGGGCCTCGGGGTCCAGCTTGCGAGCAATGCAGGCAGCGTGCCACTTGTGCTGACCGTCATCTACTTCGACATCGCCTCGCCGGACGGCCCGGTTCGCGCGGACGCGGCCACCCCCGCCTGTGCGGCCGGCGCTGGGCTGCCGGCAACCGCAACGGGGATCAGCGTGACGGGCTCGATCGTCGACCGCGCGACATTCGCGTCGGCGGCCACCATCACCGGCGGGGATGAGCGCGACGTCGTGGTACAAAGCGCGACGTTCGCCCCCGGAGGACACAGCGGATGGCACAGCCATCCGGGCGCCACGGCGGTCTACGTGGTATCGGGGACGTTCTCCTTCTATCCGGCGACCACCTGCGTACGCCAGACCTTCACGGCGGGCCAGGGAGTCATCGAGCCGGGCGGCGGGGTTCAGCTGGCGCGAAACGAAAGCACCACTGAGCCACTGGTTCTCTTCGTCGCGTACTTCGACGTTCCCACCGCCACCCCGGGCGCGTTCCGGATCGACCAGCCGGAGCCGGCTGGCTGCACCGGTCTCGCGGCGGTTCCGACCGCGACTCCCGCGCCGACAGTCCCGGATGCCGCCGTTGGAACGATCGAAGGCACCACCCCTGATGCACCGCTGGCTGCAGTCTTCCTCGTCCTGGCCTCGATCCTCTTGGCCTCGATCGGCGGGCTGGCAGCGCTGCGAATCCCTCGTCGTCGCTGACCACGGGTTCGACAGAGGCCTGAGAGCCCGCCCCGGGGGGCGGGCTCTCAGCGTGTTCCGCCGTCGCTACATCGCCCGGATGCCGAGCAGGTTGCGGGCGATGACCAGCCGCTGGATCTCGCTCGTCCCCTCCCCGATCTCGGTCAGCTTGGCGTCGCGCAGGTAGCGCTCGACGCGGTACTCGCTGACGTACCCGTAGCCACCGTGGACCTGGATCGCGTCGTTGGTCACCTGGCGCGCCATCTCGCTGGCAAACAGCTTGGCCATCGCCGCTTCGGTCGAATACGCATCGCCGCGGTCCTTCAGCCAGGCGGCGCGATAGACGAGCAGCCGCGCGGCGTCGATCTGGGTCGCCATGTCGGCGATCT
>CAZDAV010000142.1:0-3483 GCA_964503725.1 uncultured Steroidobacteraceae bacterium | reverse complement strand
GAGGTTTCAGTCGTGCTCTCTCAGAACGAATTCTCCTTCCAGGCGGCGTCGCAGGGCGGCCCATCGGTGGCCCTGGAATTCATCAGCCCACACGTGCGCATCGGGGGAACCGTCAACCTCGGCGCGTACACTCGCGTGTCGGACCTCCTGAACTTTCACGACCGGATCCTGAAGGTGGCCGATGGCGTGGTCCTCAACCGCACCGGCCTGGCCACCGCCGATGGCGTGCCGGGCCTGGACGTGCGCCTCGACATGATCTCGTTCGTCATCGACAACTCCGGCTACGTGCCGCCAATGCCCACCGAGGACCAGGGCGTCCAGAAGATCAGCCACCGCATGATCGCAGTGACCGATGCCCACGTCCTGACCGGCACCTTCTTCGTCTACTCCGGCGCCGAGGCGACCGGGTATCTGCTCGCGCAGGAGCCGCGGTGGATCCCGCTCACCGATGTGCGGGTCCGCTCGCAGGTCGACCGACGGATCAAGTTCGGGGCGCCGTTTGCTGTCCTGAACCGATCAGCGGTGGTCGCCAGCAGCGTCCTCTAGCGCCGCTCAGGGGCGCTGGGGTCCTCGCAGTCGGAGGCCCTTCACCTCGGTGAAGTCGCGCTCGTTGCGAGTGATCAACGTCAGCGCACGCTCCAGGGCGGTCGCCGCGATGAGCGCGTCTGGCGTCCGCATCCCCGACCTGCGGCGCAGGCGACCGGCCCGCTCGGCAATGGCCCGGTCGACCGGAATCTCGATCATCGGCCCCAGCAGGCGGCGCACGCGCGTCTCCTCGGCGCCGCGACCAGCGAACAGCTCACACCGGGTGATCACCGAGTAGTGCAGCCGATCACCTCCGCGCGCGAGCCGGTGACTGCCGCGCAGGTGATCGACCAGCACATCGCTGTCGACGAGCAGGTCAGCCACGCTGCCCATCCCACTCGTCGCGGTTCGGCAGCTCCAGCTCCGGCAGGCTGCCAAAGGTGGCCTCGAGCGCCGCGTCCACCTCCGGCTCGGCCTCGACCAGGTACTCATCGACCGCCTCGCGGATGACGTGCGCCATGCTCGTGCCATCCAGGCGGCCCCGGGCCATGAGGCGGCGGCGCTGCGCGTCGGTCAGGTAGATCTGGGTGCGCGTGGCTGGCATACACCACAGGATACACCACTGCCCGGCGGTAACCGAGCAGCCTCCTGCTTGGGAGCGTTCGGACGTGCCAGATTCACACCGGGTGACCACAGTACGGTCTGTCGGAAGGTATGCAGGACAGATTCACATCGGGTGACCAACTGACCCGCCCGCGCGGACAAATTCACGCCCGGCGTGCGGCTGACACCCGTCGCGGTCATTGACTCGGTCTCGCGGTCGTGGGGCGTGAATCTGGCAGGCTCGCCCACCGCGTGTACCATCCACACCGTGCTGCACGACTACACCAAGAGCACCCCGGACGACGTGACGGCGGCGATCGACGAGGCGCTGGCCGCAGCCGACGCGCTGACCGATGCGGTGAGCCGCTCCGTCACGAACCCCTCGTTCGACGCGACCATGCGTCCGCTCGAGCTGGCCGGGGCGGAGATCGCCATCGGCTACGGGCGTGGCGCCTTCCTGGCGCAGGTGCACCCCGATGCCGCCGTGCGTGACGCCGGGCATGCCGGCAACGAGCGGCTCACCAAGTGGCGCGTCGCCGTCGCCTTCCGTGAGGACCTGTACCAGGCGGTCGCCGCATTCGCAGCCACGCCCGAGGCCGCAAGCCTCGAAGGGGAGCAGAAGCTCCTTCTCGATCACTGGCTGCGTGACTTCCGGCGCGCAGGTCACGAGCTGGCCCCGGCCCAGCGCACGGAGCTGGAAGCCCTTCGTAATCGCCTCGTCGAGCTCGAGGTCGCGTTCCAGAAGAACATCAACGACACGAACGACGCCATCGAGGTGACGCGCGAGGAGCTGGACGGGCTGCCGGACTCGTACGTCGATCGGCTCGCGGCGGGCAGCCGGCCGAACACGTATCGGGTCACCCTGGACCACCCCGAGCTGACCCCGTTCATGGCGCAGGCCACCAACCGGGCGCTGCGCGAGGAGCTTTTCCGCAAGGACCACAACCACGCTGCCGAGAGCAACCGCCCCGTCCTGGAGGAGGCGATCGGCCTTCGTCGTCGGATCGCCTCCATCCTGGGCGATCCCACCTGGGCGCATCACGTCCTGGAGCTGCGCATGGCCGCCACTCCGGAGCGCGTGCGCGCCTTCTACGACGAGCTGGTGCCGCCGCTCGAGGCCGCAGCCCGCACCGAGATTGCCGAGCTGACCAAGCTCATGCACCGGGACGGCCACGACGGCCCGGTGCAGGACTGGGATTGGTCCTTCTACGACACGCGGCTGACCCGTCAGCGCCACGGCGTCAACCAGGATGAGGTGAGCCAGTACCTGCCGCTCGAATCGGTGATGGAGGGCATGTTCGCCCTCACCGGGGAAGTCCTGGGCCTGACCTATCACCGCGTCGAGCCGGCGAGTGCATGGCACCCATCGGTCCAGCTGTTCGAGATCCGCGATGCGTCGAGCGGCGAATCGCTCGCCCACTTCTACGCCGACCTCTTCCCGCGGGAGGGGAAGTACAACCACGCCGCCGCCTTCCCGCTGGTCATGGGCCACAGGAACGCAGACGGCACGTACGAACGGCCGGTGAACGCCATCGTCGCCAATATGACGCCGCCCTCGCCGCCCAGACCCAGTCTGCTGCGCCACGGGCCGGGCGGAGAGGTCGAGACCCTCTTCCACGAGTTCGGCCACATCCTGCACATGAGCCTGACCAAGGCCGAGTTCACCCGATTCACGGCCGCCGAGACGGAACGCGACTTCGTGGAGGCGCCGTCGCAGATCATGGAGCACTGGACCTGGCAGCCCGATGTACTGGCCCGCTTCGCACGCCACCACGAGACCGGCGAACCGATCCCCCGCGACCTGGTCGAGCGCCTGGTGGCGGCCCGCTACGTGGACGTCGGACTGCGCGCCACCCGCCAGATCTTCTTCGGTACGTTGGACATGGCCCTGCACGCCACCGAGGAGGCGCCGGACCTGGACGCCGCCATCGCCGAGACCCACACCATTACCCAGATCCCCCACGCTGAGGGCACCTTCATGCTCGCCGCCTTCGGCCACCTGATGGGCGGCTACGAGGCTGGCTACTACGGCTACCTGTGGGCGGAGGTGATCGGCGACGACATGTGGGGTCGCTTCGTCGACGAGGGCATCACCTCCCCCGTGGTCGGGGCGGCGTATCGGCGCGCCATCCTGGAGCCGAACGGCTCACTCCCCGGTGACGAGCTGGTGGCCGGCTTCCTGGGCCGGCAGGCATCGGTCCAGAACTACCTCCGCATGCGAGGCTTGTAGCCTCGGACCAGCGGCGGCGGATAGTCACCCGGCGGCTACAACGGCCAAGAAGGCGTCCTTCCGTGGCCGGCGTGTTCAGTGGGTGACCATTCGGCTAGGAAGAGCCGGTGCGCCGCTTCATCTTG
>CAZDAV010000141.1:0-3523 GCA_964503725.1 uncultured Steroidobacteraceae bacterium | reverse complement strand
CACGCTGCGCGGGCGAGGACGGGTGCGCGGGCGCCGCCCGATCCCTCCGATCCCGGTCGCGGGGCGCGCCCCGATGACGGCCATTACGCGGCGCTGGGCCGGGCGCTGAGGCGGAGACCCCAGGTCGATGCCTGCTCGTGGTCGGACTCGTCTTCGGTATTGACCGCCGACAGTTGGTCCGTCAGCTGACCCTCGTCGCTGCGCTCGTGAATCCGCCGCTCCCGCACGTCACGCTGTCGCGGGCTGTACATGCGCCGCCGACTGGACTGGTGACGGGGTCGTCCTCGACTCATCGGAAACCCTCCTCCTTGGACGTCACGAGCTCGCGGGCTCGAGCTTGATGGCCACACGCAGCCGGGCGCTGCGCGCACGTCGATTCCGGTCGACCTCGGCGGCCGACGGGGTGATGCCTCGCCTGGCCAGTGGGCGGAGCTGTGCGCGGTGGCCGCACAGGCAGACCGGCGGCAGCGGCTCCTCCACGCAGTCACGGCTCTCGCGCGCGATGAAGCGCTTCACGATGCGGTCCTCGCCGGAGTGGTAGCTGATGACTCCCAGCCGCCCGCCCGGACGCAGCGCCGCGAGTGCGCCCGAGAGGGCGGGCGCCAGCACTTCCAGCTCGCGGTTGACCACGATGCGCAGCGCCTGGAAGGTCCGCGTGGCCGGGTGGATGCGTCCCGCATCGGCACGGCCCTGGGGCAGCGCCTCAGAGACGACGCGCGCCAGGTCGGCGGCGGTCACGAGCCGCCCTTCCGCACGCGCCGCCAGGATCGCCTTCGCGATGCGGCCAGCACGGCGTTCTTCACCAAACGTCGCGAGGAATCCGGCGAGCTCTCGCTGCGACGATCGGTCGATGAGGTCGAGGGCCGATAGACCACGATCTTCATCGAATCTCATGTCCGGCGGCGCATCGGCCGCAAAGCTGAACCCGCGACGCGGGTCCGCCAGCTGGTAGCTGGAGAGGCCAAGGTCGAAGAGGACTGCGTCGAGCGGGATGAAGCCCGCATCGCCGGCCAGGTCGTAGAGATCGGCGAAGTTCGCCTGCCGCAGCACCACCCGGTCGCCGAAGCGTTCCAGCGTGCGTTGCGCCTCCGAGATGGCCGCCCGATCGGCATCCAGGCCGAACAGGCGGCCATCCGGAGACGAGGCCTCCAAGAGCCGCTCGGCGTGCCCACCACCGCCGACGGTGCAGTCCGCGACGGAGCTGCCGGGACCGACCGCCAGCGAGGCAAGAACCTCGTCGACGAGGACCGGCAGGTGCCCTTCTCCCATGCGCGATGCACCTTTCGTGTCGGACGGCGGGCCGATCGGCCCGGAGACGCATGAATGGAGGGTTCGCGGCGTGCGTCATGGCGTCGCGCCCTCAGATCCCGAGATCAGCCAGGTGTTCGGCGAGCGCCTCCGGGTCGTCCTCGATCTTCGAGCGGTACGGCAGCCACGCTGCGGGCGCCCAGATCTCGAGCCGGTTGAGGGCGCCGACCACGACCACTTCGCCCTCGGTGATCCCGGAGTAGTCCCGGAGGTAGCCGGGAACGAGGACCCTGCCCTGTCGGTCGAGCTCGACCTCGACCGCGCCGGAGGACATGAAGCGCGCGAACTCGCGCGCGCGTGGGTTGGTCAGGGGCAGCGCCTGGAGCTTGGTGGCCAGGGCGTTCCACTCATCGGCCGGGAAGAGGCCGAGGCAGCTGTCCAGCCAGCGAGCCAGCGTCGCGCCCTCCGCGAGGCGAGCCCTGAAGCGGACAGGGACGGCGACGCGGCCACGGTCGTCGAGCGTGTGCCGGAATTCGCCCGTGAGAAAGGAGGACGGTTGCATGCGCGGCGTCTACCACTACTCCCCATTTGGCCCCACTTTGAGCCACAGGGCGCCACTATACAGGGCAGACGCCTCCCGTCAAGGGATTTTCACGCTGGAGGGACCGGACGATGGTCCCAGGACCCGGGCCGGGTTGATGCGCGGAGAGACGCTCAGGCGGCCGTCGCCGTCAGTCGCTCAGACCTCGTCGTCGGGCAGGACGGTGTAGCGCCGCTGGCCGTCGGACCCCTCGTACACCGCCCTGATCAGGAAGGGGCCCGAGTCGTCGTGGATATACGAGAGGCCGGTATAGTCCCCAGCGCTCGTGCGCCAGTGCAGGAGGCCGTTCGGTGCCTCGATCCGATCGACGGGGGCGAGGGAGAAACGGCTATAGGTGGCGAGCCTCGCGCCGACCACGGTGCCCTGGTCGTCGACCTCGAAGATGGTGTTCTGGCCCTCCAGCACCGTCACCTCGAAGCCGACGAAGGTGTCGCCAGGCAGGGGCGTCGGATCCGGCCGCGGCGTCTCGGGGAACGGCGTCTGGTTGGCGGGCGTCGGCTCGACGGAGGCGCTCGGGATCACCGATGCGCTCGGGCTCAGCTGGCTGCTGGGCTGCGCGGTGGGCGACGCCACCGCGGTGCCGGGACCCTGGAGGAGGAGGATCGCCCCGGTCGTGGCTCCCACCGCCAGGAGCAGGACGAGCCCGATCAGGAGCGGAAGCCGTCCCCCACGGCCGGGCTGCGAGCCTGACGAGGTGGGCCTGGGCGGTGGCGGCGGCGGAGTAGGTGGCCGAACCGGCGGAGGCGGGCGGTGCAGCGCCTCCGGCTCGTCTGTCGGGATGACGAGCACGCCTCGCAGGTAACGAGGGCAGTTCACATAGCCGCGTCCAAGGCAGACTCGCTCCTGCTGCTCGGCGGACAGCTCGGCCGGCGCGCCAAAGGCGTAGCAGCGATGCTCGCGAGTGACCGCCGTGTGGTACTCGATCTGCGAGCTGGCCAGGCCGAGGAAGGGGCAGATCGTCTCGGGCCGCTTCGCCAACTCTACGAAGAGGGCTCTGCGACTCCGCTCGCGCTCCGCCTCCTCGCGACTCTCCCGCCGTCCACGCCCGAACAAGCCTGGCGACCTCTCGTAGTTCTGCCGCGCCGGCGGCCCAACCCCTCGATCGAGTGTAGCGCCACTGATCTCGATGGCGTGTCCGGCGCTGGTCAGCCCCCGATGGTACCAACGCGTCATTGAGGCGAGCCTGCGACGGTCCCTATCCTCGACGGTGGACCGGCTTCGAGACAGCCTCCCGGTCCACCAGGGGAGGAGACGAATCATGGCGGTCGAACCGCTGCTTGCCGACCAGAGGAGCCCGATCCCGCGCCACGGGCGGATCCGTCGTTGCCGCGTGCGCCACGTCGCGATCCTGCCGGCCGGCAAGGGCCCGCGCGTCCAGGCCGACTGCCTCCTGGGTGGCCCCGACTTCCCGCTGCCGCTCGGCACGCTCGATGAAGCGCGCGCGATCTGCAATGCCTGCACCGCGACCACTGTATGGCGGGCCGACGAAGATTAGACCGATGGGGATGGCGCGATGAGTCCCTGGAGAGCGGCCTGTAAGCCGAGTTCTGTGCCGGCACCCGAAGGTGCCGCGACGGCCATCCATCTGAGCGACCTACCCGAGGGCTGAGCGAGCAGCCTGCTGCGGCGCGAACGCCGCCTTGCGCCCTCCTATTCGGTCTTGCTCCGGCTCGA
>CAZDAV010000140.1:0-3527 GCA_964503725.1 uncultured Steroidobacteraceae bacterium | reverse complement strand
GTGACGACGTCCATGATCACGCCGCCGGAGAGCATGCGGGCGAGCCCGACCTTGGTCGCCCAGGTGCTGGTTTCGATGGTTGTCATGCGGCCATGCATTGTACTCGTGGCGCTCGAGGGGTCCCACTCGGGGCCCCGGCGCGCACGTTGGTATCATCCGCGCCACGGAGGCACCGCTTGCTCAACGCACCGGTCCTGGTCCTCAACCAGAATTACGAACCGCTCAACGTCTGCGACATCAGGCGTGCATTCAACCTGCTCGGTTCCGAGAAGGCCGAGCTGCTGGAGCGGAACCACCAGGTGATCTACACGCCGACCCTGGCGATCCCGGCTCCATCGGTGATCCGGCTGGTCTACCTGGTGCGCCGTCCGCGCCCGCGGGTCAAGCTCAGCCGGCGCGAGGTGTTCGCCCGTGACGCGCACACCTGCCAGTACTGCGGCGCCGGCAGCCGCGACCTGACCATCGACCATGTCATGCCCAAGCATCGCGGCGGCCGCCACGAGTGGGAGAACCTGGTCACCGCCTGCCGCGCCTGCAACCATCGCAAGGGGAGCAAGACGCTGATCGAGGCGCGCATGGCGCTGCGCCGCGAGCCGCGCCCCCCGCGCGCCGACGTGCGCTACCTATACGGCACGTACCTCGCCGATGAGCAGAACGACGCCTGGCGCTCCTATCTCTTCCTGAGCGACTCGTAGGAGCCCGCGCGCCCAGGCGCGCACCGCAAGGAGGACCAGATGCGCGACGGTGACCGCCTCCGCATCGACCTGCCCGCAGCGGTGCGCACGGCCCTTGCCACCCTCGCCGATGGAGGCGAGGAGGCGGCCCTGGTGGGTGGCTGCGTGCGCGACCTGGTGCTCGGCGAGCGGCCGGTCGATTGGGACGTGGCCACCTCCGTCGTGCCGGAGGAGGTCGCGCGGCGCTTCCCCGGCGCCGCCTGGGAGAACCCGTTCGGGACGGTGGTGCTGCGCGACCCGAACGGCGATCCGCGGATCGAGGTGACCACCTACCGGGTGGAGAGCGGCTATCGAGACCGGCGAAGGCCCGACGCGGTGAGCTGGGGTCGATCCCTGGCGGACGACCTGGCGCGCCGCGACTTCACCGTGAACGCCATGGCCTGGTTGCCCGACGACCTGGCTGCAGGCGAGGGCCGCCTGGTCGACCCCTTCGGCGGGACCGCCGACCTCGACCAGCGGGTGCTGCGCGCCGTCGGCGACCCCGACGCGCGGTTCGGCGAGGATGCCCTGCGTATGGTGCGGGCGGTCCGATTCGCAGGCCGGTTCGGCATGTCCATCGACCCGGATACCGAGGCCGCCATCCGTCGTCACGCCGCGGCCACGGCCGACCTCTCCGGTGAGCGGGTGCGCGACGAGCTGATGCGGATCCTCGCCGGGCGCGCTCTGCCGTCGCAGGCATTCGACCAGATGGAGCGGCTGGGCCTGCTGCAGGTGCTGCTGCCGGAGCTGGCGGCGCTGCGCGGCATTCCGCAGGCCAAGCGGCTGGCCGGCGACGCCCTCGACCATTCGCTTCGGGCCGCCGATGCGCTGCCGGCCAACGACCCGGTGCTGCGGCTGGCAGGCCTGCTGCACGACCTGGGCAAGGCGACGACCCTGGCGGACGGCCACTTCATCCACCACGAGACGGCGGGGGAGCTCCTGGCCGAGCAGGTGCTGACGCGGCTGCGCGCGCCACGGTCGGAGACCACGCGCGTCATGCGGCTCGTGCGCCACCACATGTTCGCCTACGGCCCGGAATGGACCGATGCCGCCGTTCGCCGCTTCGTGCGTCGGGTCGGTCGCGATCTGCTGGCCGACCTGTTCGCGCTTCGCGCCGCCGACGACGTGGCCTCAGGCGTTCGCGAGCCACGTCGCGGCGGGTGGTCGGAGCTGCAACGGCGCGCGGCGGCAGCGATTGCCAGCGACCCGCTCGAGGCGAAGCAGCTGGCGGTCACCGGCGACGACCTTGTGGCCGAGCTGGGGCTCGCGCCCGGACCGATCGTCGGGCAGCTGCTTGCCGAATTGCTGGAGGCGGTGCTCGAGGACCCGGGGCTCAACTCGCGCGATCGGCTGCTGGCCCTCGCGGCCGAGCGGCGAGTCGCCGGTGACGCGCCGCGCCGCAATGCCGGAGGCGGTGCGAAGGCCGCGCGCTAGGGCGCTGCTACAATCGGCGATCCGGAGCGCGTGCCCACGCGCCGACGACCTGGAGCGGAGGTCCCATCCCTGCGATGACCGCCCTGCGCGGAGGCGCGCGGTTCGAGCATCGGCTGACCCGGCCGACTGCCTCCCTTGCCGATCTGGATGCCGCCGTGGCGCTCGTCGTCGACAGCGGCCTGGATGCCCTGATGGTCAGCCCCTGGCTGGTGAAGCCGGCCTCGCGCCTGCTGGCGCGCTCGGGCGTCCGACTCGGGACCGTGATCGGCTTCCCGCATGGCGGGCAGGTGGCGGCCGTCAAGGCGTTCGAGGCGTCGAACGCGCTCGAGCATGGGGCGGTCGAGCTCGATTTCGCGCTGAACGGCGGAGCCCTCATCTCGCGTGATGACGAGGCCGTCCTGCGCGACATGCTGGCGGTGGTGGAGATGGCGCATTCGGGCGTGGCGCTGGCCGGCGTGATCATCGACTCCGCGGCGCTCGACGAGGAGCTGGTGCGTCGCGCCTGCCGCCTTGCTGCGCGCGCCGGCGTCGACTACGCGGTGACCTCGAGCGGCGAGGAGCCGGCGGCGATCACGATCCAGCGCACGGCCTTCCTGCATCGCGTCCTGGGCGGGCAGCTGGAGGTGAAGGCGGCGGGGATCTTCACCGAGGCGGCACAGCTCGACGAGGCCGTGGCGGCCGGCGCCACCCGCGTCTCGGTGCCATTCAGCGTGCACCTCGCGCAGGCGGCCGAGCTGGCCGCCGGTCGCGACCCGGCAGTCCCGCCCGTCGGCGCGGCGGCCGGCTGACCCGGAAGCGACGAGGAGGCTCGGGTGCGGATCCTGGTCGTCGGCGGTGCCGGGTACGTGGGCTCGACCAGCGTCGAGACCTTCATCGACGCGGGCCATGACGTGATCGTCTACGACGACCTGTCGACCGGGCACGGGGCCGCCGTGGTACGGCCGGCGAGGCTGGTGCGCGGCCAGATCGAGGACCGCGCCCGCCTGGAGCAGCTCCTGCGCGAGGAGCGGATCGAGGCGGTCCTGCACTGCGCCGCCAAGTCACTCGTCGGCGAGAGCATGGCGGACCCGGGCCTCTACTACCGCAACAACGTCGGCGGCGGTGTCGCGCTGCTGGGTGCCATGCGCGCGGCGGGCGTGAATCGGCTCGTCTTTTCGTCAACAGCCGCCGTCTACGGCGAGCCGCGCCGCGTCCCGATCGCGGAGGCCGACCGCACGGAGCCGATCAACCCCTACGGCGCCACCAAGCTCGCCTTCGAAGGTGCGATGCGCTGGTTCGCCGCCAGCCACGACTTCCAGGCCATCAGCCTGCGCTACTTCAACGTTGCCGGCGCCACCGAGCGCAACGGCGAGGACCACGAGCCGGAGACGCACCTCATGC
>CAZDAV010000139.1:0-3535 GCA_964503725.1 uncultured Steroidobacteraceae bacterium | reverse complement strand
CTGTCGGTGGTCCGTGGCGGCGACACGATCGAGGTCAGTGTCACGCTGGGGACGCTGCCGACGGACCTCTAGTCGGCCGGACTCCGCCGCCGGCGCACGCGCGCCTCCACCGTCTCGAAGGCCCCGGGCAACGGGGCCTTCGGCTTCCCGACCCTGACCTCCACCTCATCGACCGGGTGGCTCGCCAGCACCGCGTCGGCGATCGCTCCGGCCAGCGCCTCGATGAGATGGAACGAGCGGCCCTCCACGATCGAGCGGGTCAGGTCGAAGAGGGCGGCATAGTCGACGGTGCTCGCCAGATCGTCGGTTGCGGCGGCACGCGAGAGGTCGAGGTGCACGACAAGGTCGATCTCGAACGGCTGTGGCACCTCGCGCTCAGCCTCGCCCACGCCGTGGCGGCCTTCGAAGCGCATCCCCTGCAGCCTGATGCTGTCGCTCACGGCCGCCACCGGACGATGCCATCCGCCACGCGCACGGTCTTCATGATCGGCTTCACGTCGTGGACGCGCACGATATCCGCCCCCGCGGCGATGGCCAGGGCCACGCTGGCGGCGGTCCCCTCCAGGCGCTCCTCCGGCGGGGCGCCGCCCAGCAGCTCGCCGATCACGCGCTTGCGGCTGGTGCCGACCAGCATCGGCAGCCCTCCGAGGCCAGCCTTGAGCTCTGAAAGCCGGTGCAGGATCTCGACCGAATGGGCCGGCGTCTTGCCGAAGCCGATGCCGGGATCGACGATCAGCCGATCGCGCGGCACCCCGGCGGCGATTGCCTCGTCGACCGCCGCGGCGAGCCAGGTGGACACTTCGGCGAAGACTCCCTCGGGGTACTCGGCCAGCTCCTTGTTGTGCATCAGCACGAGGTGCGCACCAGACTCGGCCGCGGCAGCCAGGGTGTCGGAGTCTCGGCGCCCGGCCCACACGTCGTTCACGATCCCCGCGCCGGCGGCCAGGGCGAGCCGTGCCACGGAGCCCTTGGTGGTGTCGATGCTGACCATGGCCCTGCCGGCGAATGCACGGCTCAGGGCCGCGACCACCGGCACCGCCAGCGCCGCCTCGTCCTCGGCGCTGACCGGCGGATGCTCCCCGTAGAACTGCGCCGGCCGCGACGACTCGGCTCCCACGTCGAGGATCTCGGCGCCGGCGGCCACGAAGCCGCGCCCCAGCTCCAGGGCGTCGGCCAGGATCTCCGCCTCGCTGCGGCCGGGGAGCGCGATGCCGTCGCCACTGAACGAGTCCGGCGTGACATTGATGATCCCCATCACGTACGTCTTCTCGCCCCACGCCAGCCCGTTCATGCCGGATCCTCCTCGCCGACGAGCATCCCACGAACCGCCCCGATGAGGTAGAGCGAGCCGGCCACCACGATCGGCTGATCGGGCGTGGAGCGCAGCGACTTCGCCGCGCGGAGGGCACCATGCGGGCTCGCCTCGGTGCGCGCCTCGCCCGACGCACCGATCCTCTGCCACGTTCGCAGCAGGTGTGCCGGGGCGTGGGCCCCGGGATCCTCCACGCGGGTGAAGACCGGTCGGGGCTCCAGCGGAGCGAGGGCCCGCAGTACTGCGCTCACGCGCTTGCCGCGGGTGGCACCGAAGACGAGCGGGAAGCCCCGCATCCCCAGCTCGCCCAGTGCGGCGGCCAGTGCCCGGGCACCGGCCGGGTTGTGCGCCCCGTCGAGCAGGACCGGTCCGATCCGCGTGTCGCGCAGCAGCTCCATCCGGCCCGGCCAGCTCGCCGTGGCAAGTCCGCGACGCACGGTCTCGCCGTCGAGCGTCATTGGGCTGCCCCGCCGCGCGGCGTCCTCGGCCAGGGCGTCAAGGACCGCCAATGCCACGGCGGCGTTGGCTGCCTGGTGGCTGCCGATGAGGGCGACGCGCAGGTCGTTCATCGGTCCGGCGGGCGTCGTCGCATCGAGGACCAGCCCGTCCCAGCCGGAATGGCGGACGACGGCCCGATACGCCTGTCCGGGGCCGGCACGCCGCAGCGGGACACCCAGCGCGGCGCAGCGTTCCAGGATCGGGCCCAGGCCGCGGCCCACCGCCCCGGTCACCGCCAGGCTGCCCGACTTGATGATGGCCCCCTTCTCGGCCCCAATGGCAGCGAGGGTGGTGCCGAGCAGTCGCTCATGGTCGTGCTGGACGTTGGTGACGACGGCAACTCCGGGGTCCAGCACGTTGGTGGCGTCCAGCCGACCGCCGAGACCCACCTCCACGATGGCGAGGTCGATCCCTGCGCGCGCCAGCTCGTTGAAGGCTGCCGCCGTCAGGGCCTCGAACTCGGTTGGCGGCCCGATGCGCGCCGTGACCCGCTCGATCGCCGGCAGCACCGCGGCGAGCGCGGCCGCGAACCGCTCGCGGTCGATCGGGCGGCCATCGATCGCGATCCGCTCGCGGTAGCTGACCAGGTGCGGCTTCGGCATGGTGCCGACCCGAAGGCCGGCCGCATTGAGGACGGCGCGCACGAGCGCGACCACGCTCCCCTTGCCGTTCGTGCCGCCCACGAGCGCCCCGCGCAGCCCTCGATGGGGATTGCCGATCTCGGCGAGCAGAGCCGTCACCCGCTCGAGGCCGAGGCTGATCCCGAAGCGACCCCGCGCTCGTATCTCAGCGACGGCCTGGTCGTAGTCCAGGATCCCCGCGGTCAGGCTCCCTCGTCCTCGTAGAAGACGCAGTCGTGGTACTGCCCGGTCATGCACAGGTCGCTGACGTAGCCGGCATCGAGGTGGACGCCGCCGCGCAGCTCGCATCGGTTCACCACCCCGTCGCGCTTCATGAGCATCCGCAGCACCCCTGGCGAGTCGTTGCCGACGCGACCCTTCTGGCCGGAGGTCAGGTAAAAATGCGGGCACGAATGGCGTCGCGGCTTGGCGTATCCGAGCGGCACGCCTCGCCGACCGACATGGACAGTGAGTGGCTCGGGCGAACCGGCGAAGCGCTTCTCCGCGATGGCGCAGCGCCCCGGCTCGCAGTCGATCTCGTTGTGGCAGCAGGCGCGGGCCGGACCGACCCCCTCGACCGCCCACAGCTCCCAGCACGGGCGCCGCAGGATGAAGGCCGGGCAGCGGTAGCGGATCGTCAGGGAGCAGTTCTCGACCTCCCAGCACATCGTTCGCCGGTCGCCAGTGGGGCGCTCGGGGGCGAACGGGTCGGCCACCTGGCGGCGGTCGACCGCGACGCGGCGCTCGGTCTTGATGATCACCTGTGGGAGGCCTCCCTCATGAGGGATGGGGAGTGTAGCGCCTGCCGCAGGAAATATCGCTAGGCGAGGAAATCCCGGAGCCGATCCTCCATCGTCGCCTGCGGCATGTAGCCGACCAGGCGAGCAGCCTCGCGGCCGTCCTTGAAAACGACCATCGTCGGGATGCTGAAGATGCCATAGCGCATCGCGAGCTGCTGGTTCTCGTCGGTATTGACCTTGGCCGTCGCGATCTTGGCTGGGTAGGCCTCGCCGATCGCCTCCACCACGGGCGACACGAGGCGGCATGGGCCGCACCACGGCGCCCAGAAGTCGACCAGGACCGGCTTCTCGGAGTTGAGGACCTC
>CAZDAV010000138.1:0-3543 GCA_964503725.1 uncultured Steroidobacteraceae bacterium | reverse complement strand
GGCAGGTTGGCCGCCACCAGCTCGGCGACGGCGACATCCTGGATCGCCAGCCCGACGCTCTTGAAGACGGTGATCGCCGACGGGTCGCGACCCGCCACCCAGCTCGGCTCGATGGTGCCGATCTCCACGAAGGCGTCCGGCGCCAGCAGATCGCTCTCGAGCGCCGCCACCAGGTCACCCGCCTCCTCCAGCGCCGCGTGCCGCGCGTCGACGGCCACCAGCGCCGCGCGGGCGAACAGCTCCGGCGGCAGCTCGACCATCCCGAGGCGGAAGCTGCCGATCCCGTTGACGTGAGCTCCGGGCGAGACCCAGTCCGCGGAGAAGACCGGCTCGGACGAGGTGGTGGCACAGCAGATGACGTCCGCGCCGCGGGTGGCGCTCTCCGCGCTTTCGGCGGCGACCACCCGAATGGTGGGACCGAGCTCTGACGCCATCGTGGCGGCGAAGGCGTCGCGTGCTGCCGCGGTCCGCGCGAAGACCCGCAGCTCGTCGATGGGTCGCGCTGCCATGACCGCGCGAACCTGCCAGGCAGCCTGGGCGCCGACGCCGAAGAGCGCCAGCACGTGGGCGTCTCGTCGCGCCAGGAGGCGTGTCCCGACCCCCGAGGCGGCGCCGGTGCGCATGGCAGTCAGCGTGGCTCCCTCGATCAGCATCTGCGGCTCACCGGTCTCCGAGTCGAAGCAGACGACGACGGCATGGATGGTGGGCAGTCCCCGGGTCGCGTTGGCGGGCACGACCGTGACCAGCTTCACGGTCGCTCCGGCCCCGCCCTCGCGCAGGCCGGGCATCAGGACCAGGTCGCCGGCCGGCAGGGGCATGCGCGTGCGCAGGGGGGATCGGTCGCGCCCGGCAGCCACGTCACGATACGCCGCCTCGACGGCGTCGAGCAGCGCCGGCATCGGGACAGCGGCACGGAGCTGGGACGCGTCAATGAAGCGCACGGGCCGATGCTAGCCCGCAGCTGCCGTCCCGGGTAAGGTACGGCCGCAGGCGCATGGCATGGACATCGAGCCATGACGCCCGGTCACCTAGCCGAGGTTGGCGTGAACTGGTTCCCCATCCTGCTCGTTGCGCACGTCGCGCTCGCGATCTCGCTCCTGGCGCCGAGCGTGCTGCTGCCGTTCCTCCTGCGCGACCATTCGGCGCCACGCGGCGAGCCCGGAGCGCTGACCCGCCTGCTGATGACGATGCAGGGCACCGGCAGCGTCCTGATCGCGATCGGGCTGGCTGTGACCGGCGTCGGGCTGGTGCTGAGCATCGGGACGAGTGTCCTCGGCCAGCCGTGGCTGCTGCTGGCGCTGGGGGTCTACGCGGCCAACCTGCTGACGGCAGCGTTCATCTCGCGCCCCAACCTGCGGCGCCTGGTGCGCCTCTCGGAGGGGAGCCCCGACGCCTGGAAGCGGCGCGCTCGGCAGCAGCGCTACCTGGCCTACGGAATGGCGGCCGCGACGGGGCTGATCGGCTTCCTGATGAGCACCAAGCCGGCGCTCTGGTAGGCCGCTAGAACGGGAGCTGCGGGATCGGCAACGGCTTCCCAAGCACCAGGTAGAGCCCGAAGATCATCACGATCACGGCCGCGACGAAGACGGCGAACCATCGCAGGACATCCCACATGGCTTGGGCTCCCAGGCTGCTGACGGAAGACCGACGAGGACCCGGTCGGCCTCCCGATTCTACCAGCGCCTAGAATCCGCGCCGTGACCCTGCGCCTGTTCGACGCTCGCCGCCGCGAGCTCGTCTCGTTCGCTGCCATCGGTCCAGGTCGCGTCGGCATGTACGTGTGCGGCGTCACGCCCTACGACACCGGGCACCTGGGACACGCCTTCACCTACGTCTCCTTCGACGTCCTGCATCGGTACCTGGAATACCTTGGCCATCCGGTGGTCTACGTTCAGAACCTGACCGATGTCGACGACGACATGCTGCGCAGGGCACGCGAGAGCGGCGAGGACTACCTCGCCCTCGGCAACCGCCACGTCACCACGTTTCTCACGGAGATGGCGGCCCTCAACTGGCTGCCGCCCGACCGATTCCCGCGGGCCACCCAGCACATCCCGCAGATGGTCGACCTGATCGCGAAGCTGGTGGAGCGCCGTCATGCCTACGTCGCGGAAGGGCATGTCTACTTCGACATCGCCTCGTGGCCGTCCTACGGCGAGCTCTCGAAGCTGACGCGGGAGGAGATGCTGCCGATCGCTCTCGAGCGTGGCAGCCGACCGGACCTCCCCGGCCGCCGCGACCCGCTCGATTTCGTCCTCTGGCAGCCGTCGCTCGCCGACGAGCCGGCGTGGCCGTCGCCGTGGGGACCGGGCCGACCCGGCTGGCACGTGGAATGCTCGGCCATGAGCACCACCTACCTCGGCAATCGATTCGAGATCCACGGCGGTGGCGGCGACCTCATCTTCCCGCACCACGAGTCGGAGATCGCGCAGAGCGAAGCGGCGACCGGGGAACGACCGTTCGTGGCCTGGTGGATGCACGCCGGCATGCTGCGCTACGGCAGCGAGAAGATGAGCAAGTCGCTCGGCAACCTCGTGCTGGTGCGCGACCTGCTGGCCTCCCATAGCGGAGACGCGATCCGTCACTACCTGGTCAGCCACCACTACCGCGAGGAGCTGGAGTTCCGAGCCGTGGATCTCGAGGCTTCGGCGGTGGAGGCGTCGCGCCTGCGCCAGGCCTGCCTGGTTGCCGAGCAGATCGAGCCGCTCGCCCCGGCCGCGGCAGATCCTGAGCTGCTGGGCAGTGCGGTGCGCGGCCACCGCCAGCGTTTCCTGGCCGCCATGGACGACGACCTGGATACGCCGACGGCCATGGGCGAGCTGCACGCGCTCGCTGCCCTGGCCCTCGAGTCTGACGACCCGTCGCAACAGGCTGAGGCCGGCTGGATGGTCCGTGAGCTTGGGGCGCGCATCCTCGGCCTGCGGCTGGCCACCGTGGCGAGCCTGCGCGAGCTGAGCGAGGCCGTGCCGACGTGATCGACGGAGGCGCGCCGGACGGCAGCGACCTGGCCCCGGTCAGCGTCCGCCTCGGGGCCATCGTCCCGCCCGATGACCCGGAGGATTGGACCCGCCCGTTGACCTGGGTGGCGGCCATCGGCATGCTGGCGGCTCCCCTGCTGGCGCTCGCCTGGTACTGGGTCGCGGCTCCGTCCGGCAGTCGGGCGCCGGAGCTCGGCACCTACGCCGTGGCGGTGTGCCTGGCGATCGGCGGGGCTGCGGTCGGGAGCACCCAGATCGGGCGTCTGCGGGTTGGCACCGGAACCCTGGGAGCCACGCTCTTCGCGGCGCTGCTGGTGGTGGCGATCGGCGCGGCCACGGCCGGCGAGCGTCAGCTCGGTTCGGCCTCGCCGACGTTGGCCCACGCCGTTGCCGCCTCGGTGGCGGGCGTGGCCGCAGCGCTGCCAGCGGCCGCGTTCAACGTCGTGGCCGCCGGATGGCGGTCCCGCTTCGGTCGCGCAGCAGCCGCCGGCACGGTCGGTGCGTTCGTGGCCGCGCTCGTCGTCCCCCGGCTCTTCGCCGCGTAGCCAGCGGGGCGTTCAGCGCG
>CAZDAV010000137.1:0-3562 GCA_964503725.1 uncultured Steroidobacteraceae bacterium | reverse complement strand
AACCTGCTCGAGCTGCGCAACCACGCCGCCGAGTTCGACGAGCTGGCGATCCCCGAGGGGCTGGAGCGCTTCCTGGAGGAGGTGGCGCTGGTCAGCGACCAGGACGAGCTGGAGGACCGGCCGGACCGCGTGACGCTCATCACGCTGCATGCAGCGAAGGGCCTGGAATTCCCGATCGTCTTCATCGTGGGGCTCGAGGAGGGGCTGCTGCCGCATCGCCGCGCCCTGGAGGACGATCGCGAGCTGGAGGAGGAGCGGCGCCTGGCATACGTGGGCATGACCCGCGCCAAGGACCGCCTCTACCTGGTCCACGCCAACCACCGCTCCACCTGGGGCGTGGGCGCTGCCAGCGAGCCGTCGCGCTTCCTGGCCGAGCTGCCGGAGGAGCTGCTGGAGGCCGACCGCGAAGCGGCCACTCCCTACCGTCGGGCGTGGGGCGCACAGGGCGGCTGGGCCCGCCGCGGGACGGATGACGACGAGTGGCTCCCCGGCGGCTACCGCTCGCCGCGGCATCGCGTCAGCGACAACCTGCGACCGGTCAACCTGCCCGATGTGGCCGGCACCGCGCCGATCGGCGCCGAGCTTGACGCCGCCCGCGAGCGCGTGGCGCAGGCGCACTACCAACCGGGCGAGGCGCCCGACCTGGGGAGTGGCGCCTTCGCGACTCCCGCGGCCGGGGCGACCGAGTCGGCAGCCGAGACCCTGGCCGTGGCCTGGCGGGCGGGCGACCACGTGCGGCATCGGCGCTTCGGGGAGGGGATCGTTGTCTCCAGCCGGCTGGAGAAGGGGGACGAGTGGGTGACGGTCGCGTTCGTGGGCCAGGGCGTGAAGGAGCTGATCGCCGCCTACGCCGGCCTCGAGCGGACCTAGTCGCCGCTGTCAGACCCCCTTGTGCAGCACGGGCGCACAGGAGCACAGCCGCACAAACAGGCTTGACGCGAGAGGGGTGCCGCCCTGCAGCCTCCCACCACTAGAATCGCGGCCATGACCGATCCTCCTGCCAAGGTCCAGGCGCTTCTCGACGACCTGGCCGCCGCCCGCAATGAATTCCTGGCTGCCATCGGCGATGTCGATCTCAACCTGCGCCTGACCCCCGGGCTGGTGGCGGACTGGTCGGCGCGCGACCTGGTGGCGCACATGGGTTACTGGGCCGGCCACGCGGCGGAGGCGCTGCACCGGGCGGAGCAGGACGAGCTCGACGCGTTCGGCAAGGACGAGCTGACCGTCGACGAGCGCAACGACGTCGTGACGCGGGTCGCCGCCGAGACCGACTGGGCCACGGCGACGAAGCGCGAGCAGGGGGCGTATGACGCCTTCGTCGAGCGGCTGAAGCGCGTGGACCCCGACCGGTTGGGCCAGCGTGACGCCGACGGCGACACGCTCGAGGAGATCATCGCCTTCGATGGCGTCGACCACTACCGCGAACACATCGTCGACATCCGCGCCTGGTTCACCGCGGCCAACGCCGCGGCCGAATCGGACGCCGACTCCGAGGCCGATGACGACTGACCCGGCTGCTCGCGCCACGGAGCTGCGGGCCGCCATCGATGACGCCAACTACCGCTACCACGTCCTCGACGACCCCACCATCGAGGACGCCGAGTACGATCGCCTGCTGCGCGAGCTGACCACGCTCGAGGAGGAGCACCCCGAACTGGCCACGCCCGACTCGCCCACGCAACGGGTGGGAGCGGCCCCGACCAACCTCTTCGTCGAGGTGCGGCATGAATTCCCGATGCTCTCGCTCGGCAACGCCTTCGGCCACGACGAGCTGCGCGAGTTCGACGCACGGGTGCGGAAGGGCCTGGGGCTCGCGGAGGATGACAAGGGCGTGGCCTACGTGTGCGAGCTGAAGATCGACGGGCTGGCCATCAGCCTGCGCTACGAGGGGCGCAGCTTCGTCCGCGGCGCCACCCGTGGCGACGGCAGCACCGGGGAGGACGTGACCCCCAACCTGCGCACGGTGCGCGCCATCCCCCTTCGCCTGCGCGCCGATCCGCCGGGCGACCGGATCGAGGTCCGCGGCGAGGTGTACATGCCGCGCGGCGCGTTCGCCGCCCTCAACGAGCAGCTGGAGCGTGAGGGCAAGCCGCTCTACGCCAACGCACGCAACACGGCCGCCGGCACGGTGCGCCAGAAGGACCCGGCGGTCACTGCGGGACGACGGCTATCGGTCTGGTGCTACCAGGTGGTGGGC
This sequence comes from uncultured Steroidobacteraceae bacterium, assembly GCA_964503725.1. Lineage (GTDB taxonomy): Bacteria > Chloroflexota > Limnocylindria > QHBO01 > QHBO01 > CF-167. Next base: position 1,365 of record CAZDAV010000137.1, on the reverse strand, counting down.
GTGCCGGGGCTCGCCTCGCACAGCGAGTCGGTGGCGCTCATGCGCGACCTGGGCCTGCCCGTCAATCCCAACGCGCGGCGGGTGGAGGGCATCGAGCCGGTCATCGGCTACGTGGAGGAATGGGCTGACGCACGAAAGGACCTGGACTACGAGACCGATGGGATCGTGATCAAGGTCGACTCCGTCGAGCAGCAACAGCGGCTCGGCTTCGTCGCCCGCGCCCCGCGCTGGGCGACGGCCTACAAGTTCCCCGCCCAGCAGGTGACCACCAAGCTGGAGGGGATCGAGGTGCAGGTCGGGCGGATCGGCACCCTCACCCCGGTGGCGCGCCTGACCCCGGTCTTCGTGGGGGGCACCACCGTGCGCAGCGCCACCCTGCACAACATCGACGAGATCCGGCGCAAGGACCTGCGGGTGGGCGACACGATCGTGCTCCAGCGCGCCGGCGACGTGATCCCCGAGGTGGTGAGCGCGGTCATCGACGCGCGTGACGGCTCCGAGACGGTATGGGAGATGCCGGCCGCCTGTCCCGCGTGCGACACGCCGGCCGTGCGCGAGGAGGGCGAGGTCGCGTGGCGCTGCCCGAACCCGTGGTGCCCGGCCCAGCGCATCGGGGCGCTCCTGCACTTCACCGGGCGTGGGGGAATGGACATCGAGGGGGCCGGCTACGCGGTCGTCAACCAGCTCGTCGAGCGCGGCCTGCTGCGCGAGCCGGCGGACATCTTCAAGGTCAGCGTCGAGACGCTGGAAGGCCTGGACCGATACGCCCGCAAGTCCGCCGAGAACCTGGCCGCCGCCATCGACTCCGCGCGGCGCAGGCCGCTGCCACGCATCCTGAATGCACTCGGCATCCGACACGTGGGCGAGCAGACGGCCATCGATCTCGCCACGTGGCTCGCGAGCGAGCTGCCGCGAGGTGAAGGGGAGGACGAGGCGGCCTGGACGCGGCGGGTCGCCGATCGGCTGCGCGATGCGAGTGCCGAGGAGCTGACCGAGGTCTTCGGCGTCGGTGCCGTGGTGGCCCAGGCGATCGCGGACTACTTTGCCGGCGAGCACACGCGCGACACGCTCCACGCCCTGCTCGCCGCCGGCGTGCTGGCGGAGGCACCTGCACCGGGGGCAGCTCCCACCACGGAAGGCCCACTGGCCGGCAGGACGCTGGTCGTGACCGGCACCCTGCCCGGCTTCTCGCGCGAGGAAGCCGAGGAGGCGATTCGTGCGGCCGGCGGACACGCGGCCGGATCGGTGAGCGTCAAGACCGACTACCTGGTGGCGGGTGAGAAGGCGGGGAGCAAGCTGGCGAAGGCCGTGAAGCTGGGCGTGCCGGTGCTCGACGAGGAGGCGTTCCGGCGGCTGCTGGCCGGG
>CAZDAV010000136.1:0-3569 GCA_964503725.1 uncultured Steroidobacteraceae bacterium | reverse complement strand
CGGCTGGTGAGCTTCCCGCCCGGCGAGGAGTGCAGCGTCGAGCCGTCGCCGCCGTTCCAGCGGCCGGTGCTGGCCGTCGCCTCCTACCAGGACCCGCCGCCCTTCTCCGCCTCCATGCGCGGCCACTTCTTCGTCCCCTTCCCGCCCGACGGGGCGAGCGAAGCCGAGATCGCCAAGCGGCTCGAGTCGAACTCCTACCCCAGCATCCCGACCACCTCGGTGCACGAGGCCTACCCGGGGCACCACTGGCACCTGGTCATGGCCAAGCTCAACCCGTCGGCGGTGCGGCAGGTCTTCGGCACCAGCTACTTCGCCGAGGGATGGGCCCTCTACGCGGAACGGATGATGCGCGAGGCCGGCTTCTACGACGATCCGCGCCACATCCTGTTCCAGTACGAGGCGACCCTCTTCCGGGCGGCCCGCATCGTGGTCGACACGAGCCTGCACCTGGGCGAGATGACGCACGAGGATGCGGTCCGCTTCATGCTCGAGCACTCGTCGATGACCGAGCCCACGGCCATCGCCGAGGTGACGCGCTACTGCTCGTGGCCGACCCAGGCCAGCTCATACCTGACCGGATGCCTGGAGATCCTGCGCATTCGGGACCGATTCATGGCAGCGCGCGGCGCGTCACTGACCGATGTCGACGCCCTGCGCGACTTCCACGACGCGATCACCGGCGCCGGCACCCTGCCGATCGCCCTCGCCGAACGCGCGGTGATGGCAACGGCGTAAATGGCCACCGCATGACGGACGGCGCGACAGCCGATCTCGAGCGCCTGGCCGACGACTACTGGGACGCCCTGCTTGCGGCCGATCCGGTGCATGGCACCGCGATTGGAGATGACCGATACGGAGATCGCCTGCCCGACATCACGCCCGCTGGCCGGGCCACGTCGATCCGCCGCTTCGAGGAGCTGCGAGCCCGGCTCGACGTGCTGGTGCCGGACCCGACTGCGGACGCCGAGGCGGCACTGACCCGCGCCGCGCTGGCCGAGGCAATCGACGCCCGCCTCACCTTCCTGGCCGCCGATGCGGGGGCTCACACCGTCGACGCCATGAACGGGCCGCAGACCTCGTTCCTGGGCATTCCGTCCTTCCAGCCGCTGCGAAATGCGGCGGACGGCGAGGCGATGCTTGCCCGCTGGAGCGCGATGGGGCCATGGGTCGACGACAAGATCGCCGAGCTGCGGCGGGGCGTGGCCGATGGCCGGACCGCGGTCGGCGGATCGGTTCGACGGGTGATCGACCAGCTCGACGCGTTGCTGAACCGCCCGGTCGCGGACTGGCCGCTGCTCGCTCCGCTGCAGGCCGAGCACGATGGATGGAGCGGCCACGCCTGGCGGGCCTTCGAGGCTGGACTGGCAGAGGCGATGCATGGGCAGCTCCTGCCGGCGTTTCACCGCTATCGGGCGTTCCTGGCCCACGAGGCGCTGCTGACCAGCCGGGACGACGCGCACGTCGGCATCGGCCATCTCCCCGGAGGCGAGGAGACGTACGCGCGGCTGGCAGCGGCGCACACCACGGTCGACCGCTCGCCGCAGGAGATCCACGCCATTGGTCTGGGCGAGATCGCGCGCATCGACGCAGAGATCGCCGAGCTGGGCGGACGGGTCCTGGGAGCGACCGACCTGGCAGCCACGCTCGCCGCGCTGCGGGGCGACCCATCGGTCCATTTCGGATCAGCCGACGAGATCGTCGAGGTCGCGGAACGGTCCCTGGCCCGGGCACAGGAGGCGACGCCGAACTGGTTCGCGCGCCCGCCACGCGCGCGCTGCGTGGTCGTTCGCATGCAGCCGCACGAGGAGGAGCACTCGACCATCGCCTACTACCGCGAGCCGACGCAGGACGGCAGCCGACCGGGCCGGTACTACGTGAACACGTCAGCGCCCCGGACCCGACCGCGCTACGAGGCCGAGGCCCTGGCCTTCCACGAGGCGGTGCCGGGGCATCACCTGCAGGTCGCCATAGGCCAGGAGCTGGAGCATCTGCCCACGTTCCGGCGCCATGCCGAGACGACGGCATTCGTGGAGGGCTGGGCGCTCTACACCGAGCGCCTGGCGGACGAGATGGGCCTGTACACCGGCGACCTGGATCGGATCGGCATGCTCTCATTCGACGCCTGGCGCGCCTCGCGGCTGGTGGTCGACACCGGCATGCACGCGCTGGGATGGTCGCGCGACGCGGCGATCGCCTTCATGCTGGCGCACACCGCGCTGGCCGCCAACAACATCGAGAACGAGGTGGACCGATACATCGGCTGGCCCGGACAGGCCCTGGCCTACAAGATCGGCCAGCTCGAGATCCGCGCCCTGCGAGGCGAGGCGAAGGCAGCGCTCGGTTCCGGCTTCGACATCCGGGGCTTCCACGATGCCGTGCTCAGCCACGGGGCGCTGCCGCTGAACACGCTGCGCGATGCGATCTCCGCCGACCTGGCTCTGCCTCGCGGCTGATATGCCGAGGGCCCGCCGTGCGGCGGGCCCTCGATCCGTTGACTCACGTGGCAGTTCGCGCTAGGCGGCGGACTGCCTCCAGCTGTTGTGGTGCGACGGCCACCGCCACCGGTGTGGCGGGTCGTGTGGCCGGTGATGCGAGCTCTTGGTGCTGATCTTCACCGCGTACGGCGCGTAGTTGCTCTCGCCCTGCAACGCGTCGAAGGTCACGATCAGGACCGCGGTGTCACACGACCTCACGGCGTCGCGGACCTCGATTGGCCGGCTTCGCTCACGACCGGGGCTGGTGAAGATGTGGAACACCTTGTAGGTGATCTTCCCGTGCCGGTCCTTGTGGCTTGTCACCAGGTCGACCGTGAAGTCAAGGTCGATCGGCTGGTAGAAGGTGATGTCCTTGAAGACCGACGCATCGGTCCCGTCACTGATCAGTGTGCCATCGACCTTCACGTCGTCGACATACCAGTTCGGTGGGTCGACGAACCCATTTCCGTTCGCGGCCTGGTCCGACATCCAGCGGAGGCCGATCAGGATCGGGCCGCTGAAATCCGCCAGGCTATACGACTGCGGGAGCCATGCTGGGTCGCCGGGATCGTCGGGATCGGTGAGATCAACTCCTGAGACCCCGGTAAGGCCAGGAAGGTTGTCCAGGATCTTCGGCACATTGGTAAGGGCGTCCGATGTCGTGTCGTCGTTCTCCAGGGTTGTCCAGCTCGCGCCGTTGTTCGTCGAGACCTGGACGATGCCGAAGTCCCAGTTCGCCTCCAGGTCGTAGAGGGTCAGGAACGACAAGGTTTCGCCGCCAGTCGCGGGGAAGATCGCCCAGCGATCCTGCATGTCGCCAGCGCCGGACCACAGGACCGACTGCGGGACTGGCGCCGGATCTAGCGGGTCGTCAACGACGGTCCACGCCGTCTCCAGCGTCAGCATGTCGAGCCCGTCGAAGACGAGCTTCTTGATCTTGTTCGGATCCTTCAGGAGCAGGTAGTCGCTGCCCCACGGCGGCGCGCCCGGCGTGTCGAACGCCTCGCCGTTGATGCTCCCGTCGGGGTTGCGCAGAACAACGCCCATGGGGATGTCAGGGATGTTGTAGACGCCCCTCGGCCTCCCGGGCTTGTC